>JAFSOU010000093.1 GCA_017443265.1 Bacteroidales bacterium
AGCAATGGCTGCTTTTGGTAACAAGTTGCCTACCAAAGAGCAATTTATGGAGTTGCGAAACTCGTGTGATTGGACTTGGACAGGAATGGGTTATAAAGTAGTTGGTTCCAACGGCAACTCTATTGTTCTGCCCGCTGCGGGTTACCGCAATTGCGATGGCGATGTGGGCAGCGTGGGTTCCCTCGGCAGCTATTGGTCGTCCACGCCCTATGGCTCGGAGGACGCGTGGAGCCTCTACTTCTATTCGGGCGCGGTGGGCATGAGCGACAACTATCGGTGCAACGGGCTATCCGTGCGCCTCGTCCAAGATTGAGTGGCCGCGCGCGCCAGAGCGCGGACAAAAGGCATCGGCAATTGTAATGGCTGTTCGGGCTCTGCCCGACAGCCATTACGGGGGCTTGTGCGGTGGGGGCGCGGGGCGTGAGTGTTCTGTCTCATAAGAGGATATGCTGTGTGTGTCGGCAAAAAAACAAATCAACGGAAGTGTGTCTTCCGGAGTGCCGTGCGCTACAAGTCAGGCTTGGCGTATGGCAGAGCGAGAAAGTAAAATCAGCAGACCGTCAAAAAAACAAACAGAAATGCGTAATTTTGATATGTATAGAGGAGGTCCGTCCTCCGAAGTCCCCCGCAAGGCGAGCCTTGCGGAGCGCACAACGCCGGAGTCTGCTAAATGTTCTGCCCGCTGCGGGCAACCGCAATTGCAATGGCAATGTGAACAACGTGGGTTCCAACGGCAACTATTGGTCGTCCACGCCAAATGGCTCGGAGAACGCGTGGAACCTCAACTTCAATTCGGGCGAAGTGAACATGAACAACAACAATCGGTGCAACGGGCAATCCGTGCGCCTCGTCCAAGCCTTTACAAAAATGGACACACTTCTTACTGATTTGTTCAAAGCCTATTACGATGCGCGTCGCAACAAACGCAACACGCACAGCCAGCTGCGTTTCGAGATGGATTTGGAGGCCAACCTTGTGCAGTTGTACCACGAGCTCCGCGAACGTCGTTACCGTCCGTCGCCGTCGGTGTGTTTTGTGGTGCAGGATTCGGTGAAACGCGAGGTGTTCGCCTCGCAGTTCCGCGACCGCGTGGTGCACCACCTGTACTACAACTACGTGTCTCCGTTTTTCGAGCGGCAGTTTATTTACGATTCCTATTCGTGCCGCAAAGGTAAAGGCACTTTGTTGGGCATAGAACGGCTGGAGCACCATATAAGGTCGATTTCGCACAACTACACCCACAAAGCTTATATCCTGAAAATGGATATAAAAGGCTATTTTATGTCGATAAACCGAAAAAAGTTGTGCCGCATGGTGCATGAAATGATGGACAAAGGTTCTTTGCCCGAAGAAAACAAGGGCATTGTGAATTACCTAACGGATATAATTACGATGAAAGATGCCTTGCAGGGAGCTAAAATTAGGGGGAGTAGGAGCGACTGGGCGGATTTGCCGCCGACAAAGTGTCTGAGTTGCTCTCCAAAGGGTGTGGGTATGCCAATAGGCGACCTTACGTCTCAACTTTTTTCCAATGTGTTTCTCAACAAACTGGACTGGTTTGTTACAATGGAACTTGGCTTTAAGCACTATGGCCGCTATGTGGACGATTTTTATATTGTGGATGCCGACAAGCAACGTTTGAAAAATGCAAAAAAGGAAATATCACGAATGCTCACGTCTTTAGGACTTGAGTTGCACCCGCGTAAGGTGCGGCTACACCCTGTAACACAGTCCGTTGGTTTCCTTGGAGCTGTGGTGCTTCCATATTTTAGGAGTTGTTCATCAAGAACAATGCACAAGTATTTAAAATACAAATCTATCTATTTGACTTTGCTTGAAAAAACTACTGCAATTACCGATTTTGATACACATCGTTGTTTGTCGTCTATGAATTCGTATATTGGATATTTGGGACATTTTAAAGCAGTACGGCAAGTGGCTGATATTTGTGAATCTCGTTTGCTATTGTTTAGCGTGATATTACCATCATTAACATCAGCTATCGATTTTTAGTTGAAAGTTGTAATTAGTTTATAATTTATAGTTTACAGTTAATAGTTGTTTTTTGTTCCCAACGCGGTGGCTGAGCTTGTCGAAGCCACCCGCTACTATCAACAGACAACCGACCACTGTACAGACGTGGCGAGCCGCGTTTCTATTGGCAACTAAAATCAACAATTCAACGCTCTTTTTCACTTATCACTTATCACTGTTTAAAATCCCCCTAACCCCCTTAAAAGGGGGAACTTATTTAATCGACACCCCCAACGCTCTTATCACTGTTCACATTTCACTTGTCACAGTTCACAAAAAAATCGTACCTTTGCAATCCAAAAACAAATAACAGATTTTTGATATGGCAACGGTAAAACAATGGTTTCTGGCGGTACGTCCGTGGTCGTTCCCAGCCTCCACAATGCCCGCACTGGTGGCGGTGGCCTACATCTTTTTCTCCCATTCCGACAATCTCGGCTCTGTGGATTGGCTCGTGGCCGCGGCCTGCGTGCTTGGTGCTCTGGTGTTCCATTTTTCGGGCAACCTCGTTAGCGACTATTTCGACTACAAAAAAGGGGTGGACAGCAAAGACAATATCGGACAGACCAACCTGCTGATTATCAACGGAGTGTTCAAGCCCAAGACCATACTTTGGTACGGCATCGTGCTGGGGCTTGTGGGCGTGGCGCTCGGCATCTGGATCGTGTGTAGCACCAACCTCGGAGTGCTGTACGTGGGCATGGCCGGCTTTGTGCTGACGTTCCTTTATTCCTTTTTGAAATACAACGCTTTAGGCGATTTGGATGTATTTCTTATCTTTGGCGTACTGATACCCCTCGGCACCTCGTTTGCCGTGCTCGGATGTGTTGACGTGCCTCTGTTGCTTGCGGAGTGTCCTGTTGGTTTTCAGGTGGTTGGCATACTGCACGCCAACAACACCCGCGACCGCGAGATAGACCGTGCCGCCGGCACACGCACCTTTGCCATGCTGATAGGGCTGAAAGCCAGCAAAGTGTATTACGCTGTGTTGGAACTTCTGCCGTATTTGTTTGTAGTTGTGCTGGTTATAGCAAAAATCCTGTCGTGGCCCGCTTTGGCGGTTCTGCTGTCGTTGCCCATAGCGTTGAAAAACATCAAAACGATGAAAATGGGCGAAAAACCTGAGGACATAGCCGCTTTGGACGGCGACTCCGCAAAATTGGTGCTGATGTACTCCTTGCTGCTCGTCGTTTCGCTGGTAATCTCGGCCTTTGTGTTATGAAAAAGCTTGTCATAGCTATAGTTGCGGCCTTTGTGCTGTGGTTTGTGATGTTCTCGCCGCTTACGGCTGGTTACCTCAATTTCTGGCTAACGATGAGCCTTGCGGCTGTTGTGCTTACGGCAATGGCGTTGGCGATGCGTGGCAGACAGTTAATAGGCAGCCTGCATTTTTCGTGGAGGGATTTGGCTTTGGGCGTTGGCTCAGCGGCGGTGCTGTGGGGAGTGTTCTGGCTGGGCAACTACTTCTCCAACCTGCTTTTCGATTTTGCACAGGGGCAGGTGGCAGGCGTGTACGCCATGAAAACGGGTGAAAACCAGTTGGTTATAGCTCTGTTGTTGCTGTTTGTGATAGGTCCTGCCGAGGAGTTTTTCTGGCACGGACTTGTGCAGAGCGAGCTGACGAAGAAAATCCCTTCGCCATGGGTGATAGTCGTTACAACGCTGATATACAGCTTGGTACATCTGCCGTCGCTCAACTTTATGCTCATTATGGCCGCCTTTGTGTGCGGACTTTTCTGGAGCACAATCTATTACTACAACCGCAACCTGCTCACGGTGGTGGTGTCGCACGCCCTGTGGGATGTGTCGGTATTTGTCTTGTTCCCAATAAGTTAAAGAAACTTAAGTGGTGTGTGCCGCGTTTTGGCACAGGGGTACAGTATTTTTGCAAAAAAAATTAAAGTTATGGCATATCAAAGTTTCTACAATTTTTCAAAAACATCGTTTGTGCGCGGCATACAGTGCCGTAAGTTGATATATTTGGACAAATACAAAAAGCAGTTCAAAACCCCGCCCAACGCCGAGACGTTGGCTCGTTTCGACCGAGGTCGCGATTTCGAAGCCGTTTTCAAGTCGAAATTTGCCAACGGTTTGGATGTTAAGGCTAGGTACAAATATCCGTCCATTGAGTGTGTGCAGTACACAACAAGTCTGCTTTCGCAGCCCGGCGAGGTGGTGCTCTTTGAGGCTAACATACTGTATGCCGACATTTTAGTACTTACCGATGTGTTGTGCAAAAATGCCGACGGCACTATCGACATTTTCGAGGTGAAGCATTCCGACAAGGTGAATTCTGCCATTGAGTGGGATCTGCCAATACAGTATTACGTGTGCAAGAACGCCTTGGGCAATATCCGCACTTTCAATCTGGTGAACAGAAAAGAGGGAACGTTGGACGAATTTGTCGTAACCGACATGAAAGAGGCTTGTGAGGCGCGTATGCCTGAAGTGGAGGCGTATCTGGCCGACTTTCGCGAAGTGCTGCAAGGTTTCGAGCCCGAGGTGGAGATGGGACCGCAGTGCGAAGAACCTTACAAATGCGATTTTCAAAATTATTGTCGCAGATTGAAGGAGTTTCGAAATAGCTGAAATGCAGGCGATTGCACCGTGTGATGCATTTTTTTTGAAAAAATTTTTGAATAAATAAAATTTTATCTGTTATTTTGCAGCAATCGCCGAGAAACGGTAGTTGTTGTGTAATATGATGTGTTTCAGGTGGTTAAATAGTTTTTGAGATTATACATATAATAATATAAGTACGGGAAAAAAAAGGAATATGGCAAAAAATCTTGTAATTGTGGAGTCTCCGGCCAAGGCCAAGACGATAGAGAAGTTTTTAGGTAGCGATTATACAGTGAAATCGAGTTTCGGGCACGTGCGCGACTTGATGAAAAACGAGATGAGCATCGACATAAAGAACGGTTTCGAGCCGTTGTACGAGATTTCGGACGACAAAAAGAAACTCGTCTCCGACCTTACCAAGGCCGTCGCCAAAGCCGACACCGTGTGGCTGGCATCCGATGAAGACCGCGAAGGGGAGGCCATAGCATGGCATTTGCACGAAACGCTGAAACTCAAGAACAAAGACACCAAACGCATAGTTTTCAACGAGATAACCAAACCCGCCATACTCCACGCCATCGAAAATCCGCGCGACATCGACATGAACCTTGTGGATGCCCAGCAGGCGCGCCGTGTGCTTGACCGTCTTGTGGGTTACGAAATTTCGCCCATTTTGTGGCGCAAGATAAAACCGTCGCTCTCGGCCGGGCGTGTGCAGTCGGTGTCCGTCAGGCTTATAGTGGAACGCGAGGAGGAGATCAAAAACTTCAAGGAAACCTCTCATTACAAGGTAGTTGCCGTTTTCGACATCTCCGACAGCAAGGAAACCCTCTCCGCAGAGCTCTCGCACAAGTTCGATACCGAGGCCGAAGCCGAGCAGTTCCTCAACGACTGCATCGGAGCTGCTTTCACCGTGGACGCCACCGAGAAGAAACCCTCCAAACGCACCCCAGCACCGCCTTTCACCACCTCCACACTGCAGCAGGAGGCCAGCCGCAAGCTAGGTTTCTCCGTGTCGCGCACCATGCAGGTGGCACAGCAACTCTACGAGTCGGGACTTATCACCTACATGCGTACAGACTCCGTAAATCTGTCGTCGCTGGCGATAAACATGGCCAAGCAGGAGATAACCGCGCTTTACGGCGAGAGATACTCCAAACCGCGCCAGTACCACACCAAGACCAAAGGTGCGCAGGAGGCACACGAGGCCATACGTCCCACCTACCTGCAAAACCACACCATCACCGGCGATGCAGGCCAACGACGTTTGTACGAGCTTATCTGGAAACGCACCATAGCCTCGCAGATGAGCGACGCCGAACTGGAAAAGACTATAGTAAATATCAATATATCAACACGTAAAGAAAAATTTGTAGCTTCCGGCGAAGTGGTGCTTTTCGACGGTTTCCTGAAAGTATATATGGAATCCACCGACGACGAGCACGAGGAAGGCGGCGAAAACCTGCTTCCTCCTCTCGCCAAAGGCATGACCCTCGACCTTGCCAAAGCCGAGGCCATGCAGCGTTTCTCGCAACATCCGCCGCGCTACACCGAGGCCAGCCTTGTGAAAAAACTTGAAGAGCTGGGCATCGGCCGTCCTTCCACCTACGCACCCACCATATCCACCATACTGAAACGCGAGTATGTGGTGAAAGAAGACCGCGAAGGCACTGTGCGCGAATACAACCTGCTCACACTCAGCAAGGGAGCCGTTAAGAAAGCCACGAAAACCGAGAAAGTGGGCACCGAGAAAAACAAACTTTTCCCCACCGACATCGGAGTGGTGGTGAACACATTCCTGATGGACAACTTCGCCAACATTGTCGATTACAATTTCACTGCCAATGTAGAGAAAGATTTCGACGAGATAGCCTCCGGCAAACAGTCGTGGCGCAAAATAATAGAAGATTTCTATGTGCCTTTCCACAAAAATATCGAAGATGTAGGCGAACACTCGCAGAAAGTGAAAGGCGAGCGCTTGCTCGGCACCGACCCCAAGAGCGGAAAGAACGTGTATGCCAAGATAGGCCGCTACGGTGCCATGGTGCAGATTGGCGAATCGAAAAGCGACGAAAAACCCACCTTTGCCTCGCTTAAGAAGAGTCAGAGCATCGACACCATAACCCTCGACGAAGCCTTGGCCTTGTTCGCCCTGCCGCGTGTGGCCGGACAGAAAGACGGCAAGGACCTCACCGTTAGCATAGGCCGTTTCGGGCCCTACGTGCGCTACAACGGCAAGTTCTACTCCCTTGCCAAGACCGACGACCCGTACACCGTTACTGCCGAACGCTGCTGCGAGATTATCGCCGCCAAGGATGCCAAGGACGAGATGATGAAACAGTTGCCCCGCACCATAGGTCAGCACCAAGGCAAGGACGTGCAGGCCAATACCGGCCGTTTCGGTCCCTACCTGATGTACGACGGCAAAAACTACCGCTTGCCAAAAGGCACCGACCCCATGGCCGTAACCCTCGACGAGGCCGTGGAAGTGCTTGACAAGCCGAAAAAGAAGTAGTTGTTACCCGACATAGTCCTATTCTTCTGAAAGAACATGTCCCGCAAGGCAAACATAACGGCAAACAGGCATGCCCGGCTATTTGGAGCTCTGTTTACGGTTGTGGCGGCTTTTTTGGTGTTTGGTTATTTTTTTAGTTTCGACACAGTAACCAAAGCAGGTTCGAATTTCTATTCGGTTGATTCGGAGGATTTTATCAAAGACCTTTACACAACCTCATATCACGCAAAATACGACACATCGCTTTTGCAATGTGGTGCTATGGGTTATCCTTACGGCGAGTACCACACCTATTCGGGAGTACAGCAGATAATAGCATTTCCGCTGCAATTTCTTCGTGTCTGCGGCGTAGAAAACGTGGACAGGGCGGTGCTGCCTTTGGTGAACATCCTTACATTGCTTTCGGTTCTTGCATGTGCTTTGCTGTTGTTTTTGATTTTCGAGGAGATGAAACTGCCGTCAGCCGTATCGTTGGCCGGAGCGGTGCTGATAACCTTTTTGATGCCGCAGTTGCAGCGTATCGGAGCGCATACGACGCTCAGTTATGTGTTTGTTATTCCGCTGGTTATATTTCTAACACTAAAGATGTTGAACACCGCCAAGATGCGATATTCGGTGTTTTACGGAGTCGCTTTTGTGATATGCGGTTTGTTCCATCCCTATTATGTGGTGTTTTTTGTGGCTACGGCATTGGTAAGCCATTGGGTGGTGTTTTTTCAGCAAGACCAAAACCCGTTGTGGAAAAGAGTCCGGCTTGTTGTCAGTTTCTGTCTGCAACTGGTTGTGCCGGCAATACTGTATATGTTTATTACCAAACTGGGTGACACCGCCGTTGACCGGACGACAATCCCGTTTGGCATATATGCCTATCGCGGCAGGCTGGAGGGGCTTCTGCTGCCTTTCGGACGTGAGTATTTCCCCGACGAAATACCGTTTATAGTAACGCCGCAGTGGGAAACGATGGTGTATATAGGCATTGTGGCGGTGATTGCCACGGTTGCCCTGTTGGTGAAATTCTTCGTAAATATTTTCAAACGTAGGTACAAGTTTTTGTCCATCACCCCCGACAATAATCTTAACATATTGTTACTCGTTTCCTTGCTGTTTATCGTTGCCGCCTGCCTGATGCCCGCCCTTTTCTACCATCATTCCGACTGGCTCAACTATATACCTTTTTTTGCGCAATTGCGGTCGTTGGGGCGTTTTTTGTGGTATCCCTTTGTGGTGCTCAATATCTATGCCGTATGCTGGTGCTGGCGCATTGTGTCGGAACGCAAGGGCAAAGTCGCCAGGATAGCTTTAGGGGCTCTGTTTCTCGCACTCTTTGTTGTTGAGGACTATGCCTACTGCCGACCTTTCGGATGGTGGGACAGACACACTTGTCCCGAGTGGACGGATTACGACAACACCCTGCCGCAGAACGCGTGGGTGAGTCGCATAAACCCCGCCGATTACCAGGCCATACTTACGTTGCCCGTTTTCAATATGGGTTCCGAACACTGCATAAAACCGACCTCGAGTCAGCATTTCCGCACCACGGCCTTGGTTTCGATGAAAACCTCGTTGCCTGTCATCAGCAACGAGACGGCACGTGGTTCAATCTCACGTGCGTACAAATGTGTGGAGCTGTCGTGGTTCCCGTGGCGCCGCTTTTCTCTGCTCGACGACCTTCCCAACGCCAAGCCGTTACTCGTTGTCTGCGACAAGGACACTCTCTCCATGAACTCCGACGAGCGACGTTTTCTGCGGTATGCCTCGTACCTGTGCCAAACTCACGACTGTCTGCTGTATTCACTTGCCATCGACTCGGTGGAGGCTTTGTGCCGCAACGTGCGCAGGGATTTGGAGGAGAAGTATGACCGTAATCTGTGCGGCTCGGCAAAAGTATTTGTTTTCGAAGATTGGCACGACCAGACTGGGAACAAGCTCTCCATTTCCGTCCGCAAATCGGCAGCGCTTTACGAATGTCCCATCGACACGTCGTTTCCCGAATATATAGTCGTATCGTTCTGGATGGACAATTACACCGCCGATATGATGGGACGCACAAAAATCGAGATTTTCTCCGAAACGGGCGACAACGAGTCACAACGTTTTTTCTGCGAGTCCGTATGCCAATTTGCAAAAGCGATAAAAGGCAACAGCGGAATGATAGAGATACCCGTTGCATTGCCCGCGGGCACGAAAAAACTCAGTATCCGTGCAACAAACGACGTTATTGCCGACGACACTGTTTCTTTCCGCAATTTGCTGATTCGCAACTATGGCGACACCATTTGCTTACGCATAGCTGGCGATAAATATTTGAACAACATGCCCGTGGGCGAGAAAGATTGATAGCATTGTTAAAAACAAACTGTTTTTTTCTTCGTGTTTTCAAAAATAAATCGTATTTTTGCAACGGTGAAAACCATCTGGCGATAGTTGTTTTGTCGGTTGGATATTAACGTTTGATTTGTTTTATAATACTGATATTTAACACTTTGAAAAAATGAAAAGAGCAACTAAATATTTGTTGGCAATTATGCTTGGGTTGCCGTTGGTGGTAGGTTTTGCTAGTTGTGACAAGCTAAGCAACGACGAGGAGCTGCTTCTCGGCAACTGGGAGTACCAGAAAGTAAGGGTGGAGAAATCCGACCCCAATTTCGACACCATTTTCGAGACAGAAGGCTACGCCCTCTATCGCGACCTGCAGTTCAACGACGACCGCACCGCAAAAGTGGAGATAATGAATTCGAGCCAAATGGACAATCCCATATACAGTTCCGAGGAGTTCACTTGGAGCATCGACAACAAGGGAGCAACGCTGAATCTCTCCAGCAGCAAAATGGGTAATGTCTCTTGGAATGTGATAATTCTCTCATACACAACGCTTAAGTTCGAAGTTACCGAGAGATACCACAACGCAGGCTACGAAAAATCAACATATACCTACCAGCACAGCCGTCGCAGTAATAGCAGGCCTAACTAATTGATAGTTAGCGGTTAGTGATTGTTGGCTGGTAATGAGTGATTTGCAATTCTACTCTTTCGAATTAAACAATCAACAGTTCGTCATAAATGAAAAAGATATTGCCTTTATTATTATTTGCAATATGTCTGGTTGTGATGCAAGGCGTTGCAGCCCGGACAGTACGTCTTACTTTTACTGGGGTTTCGAATTCGGGATACCAGCGTCTTGATTCGGTGTTGGTCGAGAACCTCACCCAAGGCTGGAGCGAAACGCTTTATTTTCCCGATACGGTGCTTACCCTCTCCGAAGCGGGCTTGCAACAGGCTTTTGCCGGCGAAGTGGGACTCTCTGCCTATCCCAACCCTTTCCGCGGCAGCGCTAATGTGACGGTTTCCGCCGCCGAGAGCGGAATGGCCGAGCTGTCTTTGTATAACCTTGCAGGGCAGTGCGTTGCCCACAGCAGACAGTTTCTTGTCGCTGGCCAAAACCAGTTCCGCATATCGGCGCGTAACGCTGGCGTGTGTGTGCTTGTGGTGCGCACCGGCAGCGGCAATGCCGTGCTTAAACTCCTCAACAGCGGCAGTGGTGGCGCCGACGCCATAACCGGCAGCGGCAGGGTGGCACTGATGGACAAGCGTACTTCTGCTATGACTTTCCAAATTACCGACAGTATGCGTTTCACAGGCTATGCCACCGTTGACAGGGCTCGTGTTGAAAGTCGTTGGGTGGTAACTCCGCGACTGTTTTCCCGAACTGTAGAGTTGGTTTTCAGCAACGGCACCCAAGGTGCTTTGAAAGCTCTGTTTTCCGTTTCACGATATAAACGTGTGCGTTTCTCGCAGGGCAACCTGCAATACTCAAATATAGGCACACATGCGGTGATGGGCGATACCATGGCGCGAGGTACATGGCGTTTTGCGGCAAACCAATGGGACACTTTGGGCCACGACAACGACAATGCCGACTCGCTTTATCCCGGTTGGATAGACCTCTTTGCATGGGGAACAAGCGGGTACAACGCCAAATATCCATATATGAGAGACACCAACCCTGCAAATTATGGCAATGGCCGTTATTCAATTGAAGGTACCAACTACGACTGGGGAGTGTACAATGCAATATCCAACGGAGGCGACGCGCCCAACCTTTGGCGCACCCTAACTATCGACGAATGGCGTTATGTCCTCGATGAGCGACCCGACGCATTGCAAAAATTCTCATACGCGGTGATTGACGGTATCGGCGGCGTGGTTTTGCTTCCCGATTATTGGGAAATGCCGCAGGGAATATCTTTCGTCCCCCGAAGTGGTTCGATGAACAGATATAGTGTTGAGCAATGGACACTGCTGGAGAAAAACGGTGCGGTTTTCCTGCCGGCAAACGGTTTCTGTACCGGCAACCCAATTCATACTTGTCAAGTAAATATTATGGGCGACTATTGGACATCCTCGCGTAATGTCGTTGCCGATCCTCTAAGCAATAATGCGTGTGAGGTGAATTTCTCACATCATTTGATTAATTATATGATGATATCTGCCCGCTTTAACGGATGTAATGTGCGCCTTGTGCAGGATCATTAATTAGTGAACTGTGAACAGTGATCAGTGAACTGCAAAAATAATTCGGAGTTCAGAACTGTTTGCACGGCATAGTTTTAACTGCAAACTCCACACTCCACACTGAAATTAATTGTAAATTAATAAACAGGTATATATATGAAAAAACGGTTTTTTTCTTTGGTTTTAATGATGTTTGTGCTGACTTTGGCACAGGCGCAGGAATATTATTGGGTGTTTTTCAAGAATAAAGCTGGAAGCACTTTCAACCCTTACGAGTATTTCGACGCCAAGGCCATAGAGCGTTACCGCATGAACGGTGTTTCGTTGTACGACAGCACCAACTACCCGCTCAACGGCGGCTATGTGTCGCAGGTCGAGGGCGTTTGCGAAGATTTTGTCGGCGAGTCGCGCTGGCTCAACGCTGTGGGCGTGGGCGCCACCCCCGAGCAGATTGCCGCCATCGCAGAGATGTCCTTCGTAAGCAGGATAGTGCCCCTTGCGGGAGATTTGGAATTGGCATCTTCTAAAATAGCCCCTGCCGCCAAAAGTCGCGACACCAACCTGTGGTCGCTGGGCGTGTTGCCGCAACTGCGCCGCATGAAAGGGGAAAGGTTTGTGGCCAAAGGCATCGACGGCACGGGAATACGTATCGCCGTGCTCGACGGCGGTTTCCCGAAGGTGGACGTGGACCCGGTTTTCAAACATCTGCGCGACAACAAACGCATTGCCGCCACATGGAATTTTGTGAAGAAAAAAGCCGATGTATATGGCTGGAACAAACACGGCACAAATGTGTTGAGCTGTATTGCCGGCAAAAACGACACCATGCAGATGGGACTTGCCACCGGTGCCGAGTTCCTGCTGGCAATAGTGGAATCGGACCGATACAACGACAAACGTGAAGAAATATGGTGGATACGTGCAGCGGAATGGGCCGACAAAAACGGTGCTGACATTATCAACAGCTCGATTAACTACGGCGAAGATTTGCATTTTGCCAAAGATATGGACGGCACTTCGATAGTGTCCAAGGCCGCCAACATTGCCGCTGGCAAAGGTATATTGGTTTGTAACTCGGCAGGTAATAGATATAAAAGTTATTATCGTATTGCACCACCAGCCGATGCCGACAGCGTTCTCACAGTTTCTTCGGTTTGCTCTTATCTGGATGAAAATAAGTATTATGTAAATCATTTAAATTCCGGCGGCGGACATACTGTCGATGGTCGTCTAAAACCCAATGTGTGCAGCTATAAGGATGCTGTATTTGCCAGTGGCACTGATGCAATTTCGACTCTTTCGACTCTCTCGTGGAACGAAGGAACATCCTTCTCTTGCGCACTTGTATCGGGATTTGCAGCCTGCGCCTGGCAGTGCCGCAAGGGATACACCGCCATGCAGATGAAAGCCGAGATAGAGCGTTCCGCCGACCTCTATCCCTATTACGACTACTATTTCGGCTACGGTGTTCCACAAGCCACCTATTTCATTGGCGAGAAAAAACAGCCGCAACCTACATTCCATTTCGAGGAGGATTCGGCAAAACTATATGTTATTGTCCCTGTTAAGGATAGCTTGAAACGTTTGCTTTTCAGCAATCTTGCACTTCCCGACGGGCGACTTGTGCTGTATCGTCAGGATGAATTTAGAGGCGACACTGTGGGGGTTGTTGCAATCGACAAAAAGAGGTGCTCCGGCTACAAAGCCAATTTCTCGCTTGGCGGATACACAGCCTCCTATTTGTTCGAAGGAGCTATGCAGGACACTATTCCTACGGGAGTTGTTTTCAAAGTATATGGAGAACCAAGAAGCGCACATGGATATTCACGTGACATTTGCGACATACTTTTGCGAAAAGAAGATCGTACTGAGTTCGAACCATTGTTCTTCCAGATGGGTGCTGTTATCAACGACGGCAACAGCGACCTGCGCAACTGGATGCCCACCTTCACTGTGGGTTTCTCTGTTCTTTATCAGGTAACCAAAGTATATAAACTTGGCGTAGGTTTCGACTACCATCGTCGCAACTACAAGGCTGTGAAGGACATCCGCACCGGTTTCGACGAGGCTCTTGGCCTGCCTGAGGATATGATGTCCGATGTAAAGTCCAAACGTCTGATACAGCGCGGTTTCACTTTTGAGTTGTTCCAAAGGATACGTTTTGCCAATTTGGGTGGTTATGTAGGAAATCATTTGAGTCACCATTCATATTTGGATATGTCTAATGATATTCATTGGGATTTGGGCGTGTACGGCTCGTTGAATTTCCAGAGTTACAGTCTTAAACTCGACGGCACAGGCGATTACTGCACCCAGCGGCTGCGTTACAACGGCCTGCGTTTTGCCTCGCCATGGGACTGGGGTGTTGTAACGCGGTTCAACGTGTTGTGTTTCGGCATCTACGGCCGTTGCAGTCTGAAAGGCATTGGCAAGAGCTACAACGGGCCTGAGAAATATTTCGAACAACTGCCCCGCTTCGAAGTAGGAGTGGAGATGAGGTTTAGTGAGTAATGTGTAATGTGTAATTGGTAATGAGTAATTGACAATGAACAATTATTATAGTTTGCACTTTGTAGTTTTGAGTTTGCAGTTAAACAATCATTGTCCTCCTTCTTCATCACAGTTCACGGTTCACAGTTCACTACACGCACACAGGGTTTAAGGAACAAATAAAGTTTCGAACTACGACATCGGAAATACAAACAGAAAAAGTATGAAAGAACTAACAATCGACATCCACGGGTTATTTGTTGAGGACGCTTTGGAGCGTGTGCAGGGTTTTATCGACCGTGCGCCGCTGGGGACGGAGAAGATAGTGGTGGTGCACGGCTACAACCGCGGCACGGCCCTGCGCGACGCCATACGTGCCCGTCTGCGTTCGCCCCGCATTCGCATGGTGGAGCCCGCCTTCTTCAACGATGGCGAGACGTATGTGTGGCTGAAGAAATGAAAAGGTTGTGAGTTGTCGATTTTACGTAGGTAATGTATTAAGCTGTCAATAAAATCAAAATAGAAATGATATGAAAATCAGGGTTATAGCAATTTTCTTGTTGTTTCCGCTATTGGTTATGGCACAAAATCGTAACTGTTTTAAAGTTACTGGATTGAAGGAAAAATATGACGCATACAAGGATTGTGTGTCGTTCAAAGTTGCAAATCACTGTGACTCAACAATAAGATGTGGAATAGCTGTACAAAAATATATATTATCTGATAGAAAGTGGGTTGAGACGTGGCCAGATATTTATTTGAAAAAAATAACATCCTGCAAGCCACCTTGTCTTCTTTTCGAATTTCCTGCCGATTCAACAATAGAACTCCAATGGTGTCCGAGAAAATGCATTGATTATTTTGGCGAAAAATGGATTGCAGAAAAAAAAAGTGATCAAGAGAACAAGAAAGTCAGATTGTGCCGTTTCAAATTTCATTTCCATATTTTTCTTGGAGAAAAAATAGAAGAATCTGGCGTGTATTATTCAAACCCTTTTTGCATTTATGTTAACTAATCGCTGGTCGCTAATCACGGTTCACAAAAAAAATCGTATATTTGCATAATTAAATCCATTGGTAAATAATAATAATAAATAACATAACACGCAATGAAACAGTCAATAGCAATACTTACGGGCGGCGGTCCCGCCCCGGGAATGAACACCGTTGTGGGCAGTGTGGCCAAGGCCTTTCTGCGCGACGGCATCCGTGTGATAGGTCTCCACGGCGGTTATTCGGCACTTTTTACCAACAATCCGCGTACCGTGGACATCGACTTCCTTATGGCCGATGACATCTTCAACCGCGGCGGCTCCATGCTAAAAATGAGCCGTTTCAAACCCTCCGACGCCGATTTCGAGAACAACTTCAACCTGTCGTTCTTCACCGAAAACAACGTCAAACTGCTGGTTACCGTGGGCGGCGACGACACCGCCTCCACCGCCAACCGCATAGCCAAGTTCCTCGAAGCCAAGCATTACCCTATAGCCAACATCCATGTGCCAAAGACCATCGACAACGACCTGCCATTGCCAGAATCCACACCGACTTTCGGTTTCAACTCGGCCAAGGCTCAGGGCACCATCATCGGCACCACGGTGATGGAGGACGCCCGCACCAGCGAAAACTGGTTCGTGGTCTGCGCCATGGGACGCTCCGCCGGACATCTGGCTTTCGGCATCGCCAGCGCCTGCCACTATCCTATGGTGATAGTGCCCGAATTTTTCGACAAAACCGAGATAACCATCGACAAAATCGTCAATATGGTCATCTCGTGCATCCTCAAACGCAAGATTGTAGGCGTTGACTACGGTGCCGTGATGATTTCCGAAGGCGTTTTCCACTCGCTCAGCGACGAGGAGCTGGCTAAGACCAAAGTCAATTTCACCTACGATGCACACGGACATCCCGAACTGGGCAAGGTGTCCAAAGCCAACATTTTCAACAACCTGCTCGAAGAACGTGCCAAAGAGTTGAAACTCAAGCTGAAATGCCGTCCTGTGGAGATTGGTTACGAAGTGCGTTGCAATACCCCCATCGCCTACGACCTAACCTATTGCACCCGTCTGGGAATAGGAGTGAAGACCCTCTACAAACAGGGCTGCACCGGATGTATGGTGTACGCCGACGCCAACGGTTCGGTGAAACCGCTGTACCTCAAGGATTTGCAGGACCCCGCCACAGGCAAGATTCCTCCGCGTCAGCTCGACGTGCACACCGACGAAGTGATGACCTACGTGGAAAACATCATGGACTACATCACCCCTGCCGACTACGAGGCCGCACGCAAGCTCGTCCCCAACCCCGAAATGTTCGATTTGTATAAAATTTTAAATTGGTAATTTTTTAGTGGTCAGTGGTCAGCGGTCGGTAGTCAGTAGATAGCCCCGAAGGAGTGAAGAAAAGTCCAGTGGACTTTTCGATAGCGACCAACGGGAGCGGAGAAAAGAGCCCCGAAGGGGCGACAGACTATAGCGGGGGCGTAAGCCCCCGTAAAAGAGACACACCCAAGACAAATGAGCCCTGAAGGGGCGGCAGAAAAAACACAACAATCATTATCACAGTTCACTGATCACAGTTCACACAGAAAACAACAAAAAAAGATGAAACGTATATTATTTTACAGCACAATCATGGCAGTAACATTATTTGCCGCCTGCGGCAACAAAAACGAGAGTCAGAATGCCGAACTCACTTCCGGTATCGACCTCAGCAACATGGACACCACCGCCAATCCCGCCGACGACTTCTACCAGTACGCCTGCGGCGGATGGATGAAGAACAACCCTCTCACAGCAGAGTATTCGCGCTACGGCGCTTTCGACAAGCTTGCCGAACAAAACCGCGAACAGCTGAAAGAACTCATCGAGGACATAGCCAAAGCCAAGAACGATAAAGGCTCCAACGCCGAAAAAATCGCCACCATCTACAATATGGGTATGGACAGCGTAACCCTGCAGAAACAAGGCGCCGAGCCCCTCAAACCGTGGCTCGACGAGATAGTGGCCATTAAGGACGCCGCCGGCATCAACGCCGAAATCATCAAACTGCACCAGAACGGCATCGACCCCTTCTTTGGCATCTTCGCCGAACCCGACCACGACAACAGCAAAATCACCATCGCATGGATGTGGCAGGCCGGCCTGGGTATGGACCGCGACTACTATGTTGGAGCCGGCGCCCGCAATCAGGAACTCCGCACCAAATACGTGCAGATGATTGCCAATATGTTCAAACTCGCTGGTTTCGACAAACTTATCGATGCCGACGCCAAATTCCTCGCCGACAAGGTGATGGCTATCGAGATGCGTCTGGCCAAAGCCCAGTACGACAAAGAAACTCTCCGCAATCCTCACATGACTTTCCACAAAAAGACTTTGGATGAGACACAGGCACTGGCCAAGAACTTCCCCTTCGGCGACTATTTCAAAGCTATCGGACTGCCCGAGATGAAATCCCTCAACGTGGCTCAGCCCGAATACATTCAGGAAGTGGGACGTGTTCTCGCCACCGCCAAAATCGACGACCTCAAATGCTATCTGGCTTGGAACGTGATTAACACCGCCTCTGGATTCCTCAGCGACGATTTCACCAACGAAAGTTTCGAGTTCTACGGCCGTACCCTTTCGGGACGTGAGGAGATGCGTCCTCGCTGGAAACGCGTAACAGGTACCGTGGAAGGCGTTTTGGGCGAGGCTGTAGGTCAGCTCTATGTGGAGAAATATTTCCCCGCCACCGCCAAAGAACGCATGCTCACCCTTGTAAACAACCTCAAGGACGCTTTCAAAGTGCGTATCAAAGAGGCCACATGGATGAACGACACCACCAAGCAGAAAGCCACCGAAAAACTCGACGCCATACTGATAAAAGTCGGTTATCCCGACAAATGGCGCGACTACTCCACACTCAAGGTGGAAAACGATAGCTATTTTGCCAACGTGCTGCGTTCCAATCAGTTCGACCTTGCCTATATGGTAAGCAAAATCGACAAACCCACCGACCGCGACGAATGGCAGATGACACCGCAGACCATCAACGCATACTACAACCCAAGCACCAACGAGATATGCTTCCCCGCAGGCATACTGCAGCCACCGTTCTTTGATATGAACGCCGACGACGCTGTTAACTACGGTGCCATCGGAGTCGTGATAGGACACGAGATGACCCACGGTTTCGACGACCAAGGCCGTCAGTACGACAAGGATGGCAACCTCAGCGACTGGTGGCTGCCTGGCGACGCCCAGAATTTCAAAGACCACGCACAAGTGCTTGTCGATTGGTTCAACGCCATCAAAGTGCTCGACGACCCCGAAACCTACGCCAACGGCAAGATTACTCTTGGCGAGAACATTGCCGACAACGGAGGTCTGCAAATATCCTATGTTGCTATGCAGAACGCCATCAAAGCCGGACAGGTGAACGCCGAAAAGATGGACGGTTTCACCCCCGAACAACGTTTCTTCATAGCCTACGCCACCGTTTGGGCAAGCAACATCCGCGACGAAGAGATACAGCGTCTCACCACCGAGGACGTTCATTCCCTCGGCCGCTGGCGCGTAAACGGCACCCTGCCGCACATAGCAGCCTTCATCGAAGCTTTCAATATCAAGGAAGGCGACAAGATGTACCTCGCACCCGAAAAACAGGCACAACTGTGGTAATTGACGTGTTGAGCGATATGTAAAAAATGCCACCCCAAAAGGTGGCATTTTTTTGTGTATATGTTAATCTGAGGTTTGTGTTTTGCCTCGCTGCTCCATAAAAAAACATGGACTTTTCTTGGTTTGTCCTGCCCCCCCCTCGCCGTCAAATGATGACGTATGACAATATTTGACGCCTAA
Organism: Bacteroidales bacterium; assembly: GCA_017443265.1. Taxonomy (GTDB): domain Bacteria; phylum Bacteroidota; class Bacteroidia; order Bacteroidales; family P3; genus UBA1219. The sequence goes on from JAFSOU010000093.1 coordinate 18,958, forward strand.
ACAATAAAAGATTCTAAGTATTTTTGCAAACGTGGAGAATAAATAAATGATATATGAAAATTATTGATAATCAAGATAATGTGGAGCTTGTGCACTTGGAAAATGTGTGTAAATATCTGATTGTCGGTATTTTACCACTCCATAAACTCGTTTTTCTTTCCTGCCACCTCTTCAAATGCTATATAGGACGGGTAATTACTTTTTTCGCTATATTTTTCGGGTTCTTTGAAAAAGTATCGTCTTGCGAAACAACTGCAAAACACGGAATAAGACAGTATTTCGAACGACGAACAAAGCACAAACTAACGGCCGTCGCGTCAGGAGACTATATCTCGCCTGACCATGCCCTGCCACGGGATTTCTTTTGGTAGGGCAAAAACGGATAAAAAGCGTATGAAAAGGACAACAAAGTCATTAAAACTAAAAAAATGAACACAATGAAAAAAACATATATAATTGGCTCGATAGCCATGGCAATAATAGCAGCAGCAAGTGTTTTCTTCGCTTGCAGCAAGGAGGGAAGTGACGAAGTGACCCTGACTTACAAAAGTGGCACCAAAATCGAAGTTGGCAAATACGACAGAAGTCAGAAAACGGGAGAACCCACGTTGGAAATGACTTTTGACAAGGAGAAATATCTGAGTCGCTTGGAACAGGTACTGAATAAGACTGAGAATGGAGACATAGTGGTTGAGGATGTGGCTCTGTACCTCGACAGCGTAGGTGAGGGGCGAGTATATCCCATGATGAAAGTCTCGTTTTTTGACTTGACGAACGACTATGGATACACAACTTTTTTCCAATTACAGCAGAATTGTGAAAAAACGGCGAATGCTCTTGGCGGCATTACAAATTTGTATGTGTCTGACGATGAAGAAGGCTATGCAGTTTGCAGGGGCAAGAATTGCGGAGGAGGATGTTTTGTACTTCGCGATGAAAAGGACAGACCCTATGGCTGCTCCGAGTGTCCAACACGAAAAGGCGAATGCGACTCCCATATTAGAGTTCCGTGTGTTGTTGCATCCATATTATCAGCCTTTTAGCTAACTTGGGAATTGCCATTGGCAATTCCCTTTATTTTTTATTAAATATGAAAAAAACATTACTTCTTACATTCGGTATTATGATAGTGATTGTGCAATCAGTTTGCACACAAAATATAGAATACTGTTTCGACACGAACAATATTTTTCATTTAGAAACAGCTCACAATCCCATATTCAGCAAAATAAAGCACACCTGCTACGAAGATGGCAAAGAAAATTATTCATTCAATTATGTGATATTTTCAACTTCGGAAGGTAATTATATATGGAAATACGGCGACTATTACAACAGGTATCTCTATTATGCCAAGGATACCATAGTGATATCCGATTTTGTGAATGAGAATTATATTTTCGGAAGTCTTTCTGATAATCGGAACTCAGAAATCAACAAAAGCATTCTTTCAAAATATATTTTCGATCTATGCAACAGTCTTCCATTCCTGTTTTACAATGTCAAAGGCGGATTTGTTTTTGAGAAGGAAACGGACACGGTGATTGATGGATTTGGCTGCAAACTTGTGCGATACAATGCTCTTGCTGGCTATGAGTACGATTTTGAAAAACAAACCAGAGGCAAGCCGCTATATAGCCATATATCCATGTTTCTCACAAAATCAGGGGACACTCCGTTGAAAGTGATTGTGAAAGAAGATGGCTTGGAAGGTTTTGATGATGTTTATGAAATAGATATTGACGACACAAATGAACCTCGATGGCCGGAATGGACAAAGTCCGCGTTCGACATAAATTCAGTAGCTTTTGCCAACTTCACTTTCTTCGACTTGGATAAAAAGCAGATACCAGCCTCCGAAATGGGGAAAATAAGCACCGACACTATGACAGAAAAATTGTTGCACTACCCACTGGTCAACAGTAGGGGCGACACCACAAGCCTCAACGATTTTGACGGATGGGTTTTACTCGATTTTTGGATATTTGGATGCCGGCCGTGTACAGAGTTCCATAAGAGAATTCAACAAGAACGGGAAAAGACAGGGAAAATACTTTTTAAGGACATGGGAATTGATATTTTGAGTATTTACATTCTTGGAGGCAACACTCAGACATTCAGAGATTATGTTTCAGCGTACAATATAGCTGACATATCTTATGCGGCAAGGGATATTTCACTCGTGATAAACACACCTTCCTTCCCTCGCTTTTTCCTCGTCTCGCCCGACAAACAAATTGTTTACACAACAGGCGACCTTTCCGACAATTCCGAACTCTTGAAGGCAAAAAAAGAATTCGAACAAAAGCATCCCGTCCGCAATGAAAAATAATAAAAAAAGCAAAGTGTTAATTATCAATCTCGTAATAAGTGATTGGGTTTTTATGAAAAAAATAATAATCAACCTTTTGTTCATCTCCTGTAGCGTTTTTGCTGCAGCACAAGATGTTTATCTGGACTCCATAAACATAAACTGGCAAGCCGATTTTGTAGCGGCTTTCTCCAAAAATCAAGGCTTGCAATATGAATTGACAAGAACATACATATTTCGGGATGTAGATACCTCTTTGATGGTAGAACCGAAATGGGAAGCTCATTACAAATTCAACATAACACCACAAGCTATAGAAGTTTACGTCAGAAACGTTGCCGCCATTATTACAAATGACTCCATGAAAGTAATAGACTATGCCCATAAAGCCTTGTCGTACGGAGCAATCAAGCCCGACTCTACAAACCCAATATTTGACGAAAAATGGAATCCTTTTGGCTCTATACTTTGGCCACGATACAGCGCCGATATCGGTAAGTATGCTCCTTTTTATCTCAAACCTTACTTAATACACAAATTCAAAACAGATTTCAAAGAAACTTATGACACGACAATACTAAATAAGAAATTCAGAGCATATAAAAGTATAACAATCACAAGTTACGAAAGAATAAACGGTGGCGATATGCAACCCGTTTACGACACCATTGTTTATTTTTGCAACCAAAAGTCACATCTGATCGAGCATATAC
>JAFSOU010000094.1 GCA_017443265.1 Bacteroidales bacterium
ACCTATCGAAGCGTGTATCAGATGGTTAGAACTGCAACCCGAACTTTTTTACAGAAAAACTTTGATAATCGGAAAAAATGTTATACCTTTGCAGTGTGAAAATAGCCATTTTCAACAATAACGTTATGAACTATTACAATTCGTTATTTTCTGCCGAAGGCAGAAGCAATTTACAAGATTTACAAATTGTCTTTCGCCGTAGGCGAAAAGGAGAACAATCTACAAGATTTACAAGATCTCGTGAGCGAAGCGAACAGGAAATAAAATATCTATCGGACATGAATTTATTCGTTATGATAAGGTTCGTTTTTAAGAATGGTAAAGGCGCGATACAGCTGTTCCACAAAGAAAAGCCGCACCATCTGATGCGAGAAAGTCATCTGCGAGAGTGCTATTTTGCCGTTGGCACGGGCATACACGTCGGGCGAAAAGCCAAAAGCGCCTCCCACCACAAAACTAAGTGTGCGTATGCCGCTGTTCATCTGCTTTTGCAAATATTTCGAAAATTCCACCGAGGTGTATTCCTTGCCGTGCTCGTCGAGCAGCATCACGCAGTCGGATTTCTCCACAGCCTTGAGTATCAGAGCACCCTCGCGCTCTTTCATGTCGGCAGGCGAAAGGTTTTTGGTATCTTTCAGGGCAGGTATCACCACCATCTCGAAATTGACGTAATGCGCCAGCCGGCGGACATAGATATCGATGCCCTCCTGCAGATATTTCTCGTCGGTTTTGGCCACCACCACAAGTCGTATATTCATAGCTTAATATTTGGTTTTCAGGATTATAAAAGGAGCAATACAACGTCCCATACGGGGGAACATCCATATTATGCCGTTGAGCAGCACTCGGAAAGCCTTTTGCGGTTGGGGACGGTTGGTGTCGTAAAAACCGTTTTCCACGCAAAGCACACGTTTGTACTTGGAAAGCAATAGTTTATACTCCGACAGAGGCAACACTCGTTCCGTCCAGCTGCCTGTGGCGGGGTCGCAGGTGTTGTATCGGTCGATGGCGGTATTGGGACTTTTTTCGGAAACGGCCTTCTCTATGTCGCTGAAGACAAGTCCACGTGTGTTCGTCGCCCAGTAATCCAACTCGTTATCAGCAAGTTGCGGAAAACGCTGACGGATAAAATCGCGTCGTTGTGTGTAAAAGCCTTTTTCGGCACCCCTACCCTGTTCATCGGACAGCATTACATTACGCAACTTACGCACTTTCAAGTCATTGCAAGGATTCGAAGCGGTGGTGAAAACCATCTTCATCGAAGGATTAACGGCACGAAGGTCGCAGAAAAAAGTATCGAGGCTGTAGATATGCTCTATAACATCCACCGACACAAGCACATCGGGGGTGGTTTTGTGTTCGTCGCACCAGCTTTTCAAATCGTGCGAGTCGCCGTGGACAAACACATCGGGACCAAAGCCGAACACCCGTTTCAACTCCATGGCAGTCTGCACCGAATCGGCGTTGGTATCCACATATATAACTTCGGCAATGCCCAGCCGTTTGGCAAACTGCGAAAGAAAAGCACATCCGCCGCCATAATCCACAAGCACTGTGTTGCTCAATTCGGGAATATCTTTCAGGCAAGCGGCGTAAATCCTTGCATAATAACGTAGGTTTTTCAGATTGCGTTTCAAGTTATTACGACTCCGCCCGGAGACAGACACACTTCCAAAATCGGTTTGCGCAATCTGCTCACACAAATCGGCAAAAAGCCTCTCTATCTCTTTCGGAGTATCGCCTCTCATCCTAATCGTTTTTTTAGTTTCAGCAAAACACTGAAAATCCGACTGTTGGTTTTAGTTATCTGAAAATAAGGCACTTGCTTTGCACCATAGAGGCGATACGAATGTTCAATGCTTTCAACCATACTTCCTTCGAAATCAAACACTTGCACCTTGTCCGACAGATATTGTATAACTTTCCAGAAAAGCAGTTCCGACAAACCGTTCACCGTTGTGTTGGGCTGCATGGCGGAAAGCAACGAGTAAGCTGAAGTCTTGTCAAAAGCCACAAAACGCATTGCCACTTTTTCGCCCGTCTTGTTGTCGGCAAGTCCTATTATCGCTCCCTGTCCGCGAGACATGGCGGCGTTGCAGAGGTTTACCACATAGTTTTTCGCAAACAAGTCCTTTGTCCCTCTTGCCTCCCAATATCTGCTATGGAAATCGTAAAACTCATCCGCTGTAATGTCGGTTGTTTGGTGATAATTTTTTTCAAGGCTGAGTATTTTTTTCTGACGGCGGTCGCGGTCGAAATTGGCGAAAACATCGTCAAGGTTGGAAAGATTCTGTATCTGGTAGGTATAACGTGTTGTTTGCGAAAAGCCGTTCCAGCAGAAAGGCAGCCAGTTGGTGAACTGCGGTGCGAAATTTTGCGAAAAAAACTTCAATCTAAAGTCTTTCAAACGTCCCACAAACTCATTACAGACTTTTTTCTCGAAACTGAGACGCTCGTTTTCGCTCTTGAAATCGGTTTTCAGGTACCAGACGCCATTGTACTGTGTCAGTTGCGGCATCAGCACATACCTCATCCACAGTTTTTTGCCCACAAGGAACGGCATCACGGCCTGCACTTCGCCCTCGCCGTTGCGGTACAGCAGCACATCCCATTGTTTGCCGGCGCACACCGCATCCATCCACCAATGTTGCAAAAACAGAGGTATTTCGGGATGCTCGTCGCAAATCTGCCTATATTGTTCCTTGTCAGTCATTTATAAAAAAAAGAAAAGCAACAGAGTTTAGTCCGTTGCTTTTTTGTTTCATTTATATTTTATTGTATCACCACATCCACTCGATTGTTGGCCACCTTGCCTTCGTAGGTGAGGTTGTCGCCGATGGGGTTTTCGGAGCCGAGCGCCTCTATTTCGATGCGGTGCGGTGCTATATTGCGTTTAACAAGGGCTTTGCGGATTATTTCGGCACGTTTTTTGGATATGGCTATGTTGTAAGTCTCGGTGCCGTTGTCGTCGGTGTAGCTTTTCAGCAGCACCTCAAGTCGCTCGTTTTGAGAGAGATATTCGGCCAGCTCGTCGAGTTCCTTGTCGAAACTGTCGTAGAGTTCGGTGCTGTTGGGGAGGAACTTGATGGTTCTGAACGTCTGCGCGCCCTCGGCGGCGTTGGGGAAGAAATCTATCTTTTTGGTAGCGAAGAACAGCACCTCGCCCACGATGATGATGTCGTCGGCAGGTTTATCCATGTTCACATAATCAGAACCAAACCAGTAGCGGTAGTCGATTTGTGCCACCTGAATGGTGATTTTGTTGCGGTATTCGCGCAGTTTCATCCATCCGGAGAAATTTTCTAGAGCCTCCTTGGCAG
>JAFSOU010000095.1 GCA_017443265.1 Bacteroidales bacterium
AACCCCTGATGGGGTTGTTTTTTCTTGCGGGGTGGAAATCATCATCCAAGGCTATTGAGAGGCAACCCCTGATGGGGTTGTTTTTTCTTGCGGGGTGGAAATCATCATCCAAGGCTATTGAGAGGCAACCCCTGATGGGGTTGTTGTTTGCGAGGCATACACCATTGCCCCCCAGACTGTGAGTCTGGGGCAAATGGGATGATGTGCTTTCAGCACTTTTTTACACAGGGCAATGGATGCTCTCTACGAGAGTGTGTTATACAACTACTGCTCAAAAATGGTTTCCTTCACTATCTTGACAGGAAGAGGAAGTTTACCGCTTTTAAATAGATTGGCAATATCTTTAGCCTCCTCTTCGGTGAAATCGCCTGTAATGGAGGAGCGGCCACCTTCGATTTCTCCGCAAATGCGGGGAGCAGAGAAAACCACATCGTCGAGGACAATGGCTATGAATTCACCAACATTGGTTCCTGTGATGCGTTTCCATTCGCGGGCACCTTCGCTGTTCATGGTTATAGCTATTTCATTACCGGTAGTATTATTGAAGCACTGACGTGCGTCAGCGACGACTCCACCATCAAGTAGTGGTGAGCCGTCGCGGGTGGTTACCTGGATGGCGTAAAGCTCATAAAGATCGTTGGTTCTTGATGGCTTCGCTCCCCAGAGGAATTTAATTGCTGGAGGAAGGATATTATTCTGACGAGCCTTTGCGAGCATCTCGTCAATGGCGGCCCTGTCCTTGGGGGTGGCGTAGCCTACCATGCAGCCGTCGGAGAACTGTCCGTTTTCGGGATTTACATTGGGATAGAGTTTTGCGAAAAGAGGGTTGTTCTTTTCGTACTCGGCCTGAAACTGTTCATTTTGCAGTTGTGTACTATCGGATACAATAACCGACAACAGAGAGTCAAGTGCATTATTTAATGTATTATAATCATCATTTGTAGATGCAATATATTTATTCACATCGTCCAGGTATTGGAAAGCGTCTTTGTTTTTGGCTCCCAACCAGAACAGGAGTTCGCCACGTTGTTGTAAAAGATAGCGGATGCGGTCTGGTTCTTTAACTCCTGACAGTTTTAGTTTTATACGGCCATTTCCAGTTTTTTCGAGTTTTGGACGAACTGAACCGAATTTTTCCATACGCTTGAGCAGAATCTGGCAAGTGTAGTCGTAAGCATCTGTAGCCTCGGAACGCAAGACGCTCATAACAGTGTTATTATCATCGGTCAGTCTTATACGGTCGCGCAACTGTGTGCCGAAATAGGGAGCAAGCTGCACATCGGGATCAAGCTTGTAGATAGACTCTTCAAATAGGCTTAAGAAGTCAGATTGTGGTTTTTCCATCTTGAGTTTCTTTGCCTCATCTATGGCTTGGTTGAAAAGAGAGTCTTGAGTGTAGTTGGCCAAAGCCAAAACCATCTCATCGGTGGAGACTTCAAGCTCTATTTCCATTTTAGGACCTCTATTGCAAGAACTTGTAAACAAAAGTGTTACGACCGATAACAACAACGCTATTTTTTTCATTTTTTATGTGTTTTTTTGAGTGATTTGATTTTGCAAAAATACGATTTTTTTTTGATTTATTACTTAAAGGCAACCCCTAACGGGGTTGTTTCTTGGGGTGAGAGGCATCCTCTCCCCCAGACTGTGAGTCTGGGGTTAATAGGATGATGTGCTTTCAGCACATTTTTACACGGTATTCTTCTTTATAGGGGCAACCCCTAGCAGGGTTGTTGTTTGCGGGGAGGGAGACATCATCAGTCCCCAGACTGCGCTTTGAATTATTCTCCGCTTCGCTATCGAAACTGCACTGTCAGTTTCTTCATCGGGGTTAATGGGATGATGTGCTTTCAGCACATTTTTGAGAAGCCTTCAATACGATGTCATATGGGGAAATAAAAGTTGCGGGGCGTTTCTGCGAAACGCCCCGCAACGGGTTTTGACACTATATATAATGTACTATTCGGCGCTGGAGATGAAGGGGTACTTGTAATCGCGAGCGGGATCGAAAGTCTCCTTGATGGCCTGCGGCGAGGTCCAACGGATAAGGTTGAGGTAGCTGCCTGCCTTGTCGTTGGTTCCGGAGGCGCGGGCACCGCCGAAGGGCTGCTGTCCTACAACAGCTCCGGTGGGTTTGTCGTTGAAATAGATATTGCCTGCGGCATTCTTCAGCAGGTCGTATCCGGTACGCAGGGCTTTGCGGTCGGTGGCGAAGATGGCACCGGTGAGGGCGTAAGGCGAAGTGCTGTCGAGGAGCTGGCAAGTTTTTTCGTAATCCTTGTCTTCGTACACATAGATGGTGATGATGGGTCCGAAGATTTCTTCGCACATTGATTTGTAGTCGGGTTTCTTGGCCAAGATAACGGTGGGTTCGATGAACCAGCCTTTTTTCTTGTCGCATTTGCCACCGAAAACGATTTCGGCGTCTTTGCTCTTCTTGGCGTGGTCGATGTAGTTCTTGCAGTTGTCGAAGGAGGCTTCGTCGATAACAGCATTTACGAAAGCGGAGAAGTCGCGGACGTCGCCCATCTTTATCTCTTTCAGCATACGGCCGATGATTTTCTCAACTTTGGGCCACATGGAAGCGGGCACGTAGGCACGGCTGGCTGCGGAGCATTTCTGGCCTTGGAACTCGAAAGCGCCACGAACGATGGCGGTAGCCACCTGGTCGGGGTCGGCACTTTTGTGAACCATGATGAAGTCCTTGCCGCCGGTCTCGCCGACAATCTTGGGATAGGTACGATATTTGTCGATGTTCTGTCCTATAGCTTTCCAGAAGCCTTTGAAAGTGCCTGTGGAGCCTGTGAAGTGGACACCGGCGAGGTTTTCGTCGGCGAAAGCCACTTTACCGATAAGGGCACCGCTGCCGGGGAGGAAGTTTACAACGCCGTCGGGGAGTCCGGCTTCCTTGTAAATTTTCATAAGTATGTAGTTGGAGAGCAGAGCCGTTGTGGATGGTTTCCAGATACATACGTTGCCCATCAGAGCGGGGCTGAGGCAGAGGTTGGAAGCGATGGAGGTGAAGTTGAAAGGAGTGATGGCGAACACGAAACCTTCCATGGCGCGGTAGGTTACATAGTTGAGAGTGCCGGCGTCGGAGCAGGGCTGGTCGCTGTAGATCTGCGAAGCGTAGTAGGCGTTGTAGCGCAGGAAATCGACAAGTTCGCAAGCGGAGTCGATTTCGGCCTGCATGGTGGTTTTGCCTTGGCCGAGCATGGTGGCGGCGTTGATGAGATAACGGTATTTGCCGCTGATGAGGGTGGCTATTTTGAGCATAACGCTGGCGCGGTCGATCCACGGGGTTTCGGCCCATTCCTGACGTGCTTTCATAGCTGCGGCGATGGCTGCCTTAACCTCTTTTTCGCCAACTTTGTGGTAGCGGGCGAGGACGTGGTGGTTCTCGGTAGGCATTACTATTTCGCCCATATCTTTGGTTTTCACCTCTTTACCACCTATAATGGCGGGAATTTCGGTAACTTTGTTGTAGAGTTCGTCGAGAGCTTTACGGATTTCTTTGCGCTCGGGGCTGCCGGGAGCATAGCCTTTTACCGGTTCGTTGGCCGGCTTGGGGAAATGGAAAATTGTGTTGTTCATATTATAAAAAACGTTTAAAGTTATTATTTCAAAAACGATTAAATAATTTGCGTTATATTCTGATTCTATGATATTTACAAATATTACTACTTTATTTAAGACAAACAAAGATACAAATAATATTTGAAAAACGGAAAAGAGTTACGCTTTTTTTCCGAAAAAACTTATCTCCAATCCTTCCGATAAGTCTTTGGAGTTGGGCTAAAGTTTGAAATTCAGCGGCAATGTGTATTGAACACGTACAGGTTTGTTACGTTGTGTGCCAGGTTTCCATTTCGGCATATTGCGAACTACACGCAAAGCTTCTTCGTCGCAACCACCTCCAATACCGCGCAGCACTTCTGCATTGGAGATTGAGCCATCTCTTTCAACAACGAAAGATATATAAACCTTGCCTGTGATTTTTTCCTTTTTTGCCTGCTCGGGGTACTTGAGGTTATCGACAAGATACTTGTACATAGCATTTTCCCCGCCGGGGAATTCGGGCATTGTTTCAACCACTACAAATACGCCGTCATCAACAGTTACTTCACGGTAGTTGCTGTTGTTTTTTGTGTCGTCGGTTTGTGCCTGCAAGGAAAAAAATCCTGCACACAAGGCTAAAAATAAAACTGCTTTTTTCATCTTTCTTTGGTTTTTGTATATATTACAATTATTTGATTCCATGACTTTTAAGCTCCAAGATAACATACTCGCTGCGGCTTCCGATACGGAATTTGCCTCCCCAGATGCCGAGACCGGAAGAGACATAATACTGAGTTTTGCCACGTTGGTGCGAGCCGTAGGATTTTTCATACAACGCCCTTGTTATCAGATTGATAGGAAACACCTGCCCGTCGTGGGTGTGTCCGCTGAACTGGAAATCGACGCCGGCCTGCTCGGCCTGTTCGAGATTGTAGGGCTGGTGGTCGAGGAGGAATATGTATTTGCTTGTGTCTTGGTTTTCAAGAATTTGGCCGATGGTATTGCGGTTGGAGACGCTGCGGTCGTTGCGGCCGGCGATAAGCAGGTCGTCGCCGAAAGGCACACAGGTGTCGATGAGCAGATTGATGCCTGCCTTGCGGTAGAAGTCCTTGGCCTCCCCTACCCCCGAAATAAATTCGTGGTTGCCGAGACAGGCATAAACTGGGGCGTTGAGCCGATGAAACTCCTCGTACATCTTCTGCTCATTCACAGGATACGGGCTGATATCGATAATATCGCCGGCAATGAGGATGAGGTCGGCATTTTCGGCGTTGAGCATATCCACCCATTTGGCAAGGGTGCCACGCTGGTTGTGGTAGCCGATATGCAAGTCGCTCAACATAAGGATTTTATACGGCCGGGAGAGTTTTTTTTCGGTGGTGGCGGAGATTTGGGTGCGGTGCTTGTGGTAGTAATGGATGTTGCCATAAATGAATATGACGCAAATCACTCCCGTTACCAACAGGGTGCCTTTCAGCGAGTTGTGCAGCAGGTGGGCGGGCATGACGTGGGCGAGCCGCAGTATGTCCATAAGCAAGAAAATCATCAGCAGATAGAGCAGAATAAAAATCCACGAGGTGGTGATTTCGTAGATTGTGGCGGCGAGCGGGATAGGCATTTTCTCCATGCCTACGACAACGCTAAGTATCATGGAAACAATGAGTAACACTCCAAGTGCCACTACAACTGTCTTGCCGATGTTGCCGAAAGGCAGAATGCACCAGATATGGCGCATAACGTAAACCATAGCGACGAGGACAATAGCGAAGGCAAGGTAAATCATTTTGTGCATCAGTTACAAACAATTATCTATCAAAATTTTTCAAACCGGAGACATGGCGGATAGGCAGTGGACTGAACTCCGAGAGCATATCTTCCGAGAAACACACCGACTTGGAAAAAACGAGTGGTTCATATTATGGTATTTGTATAGATTATAATACGAAAGAAATACAGTTTAAAACAACGCATACGCCTAATACCTTGACAGTTGCAGCACTAAGACATATAACATTACCCTACAAAGATACGAATAAAAATTGAAAAATGCACCAATTTTTGAAAAAACACCCCCCTCGCGCAACAAGCAGCCGAGATTCCGACAACAGCCGTGCGTTACGCAGGCGGTGTATCCACATTGCCGGAGCAACAATGCGGAAAAACACATCGAGACACTGCCATACAATTAGTTAAATCAACAGCATAATACCGCTACTTTTTGGGTTCGTCGCCGATTTTCGGTTTAAGTGGTGAATCGGAAAGCACCTGAGCAGTGTACCCGAATTTTTGGAAACTTTCCGCAATGCTTTTGGCGGAGTTCTTATCGGCGTCATAAGTGATGGTAACCGTCTGGTCGGGTAGGCTGGTAACAATTTTCTTGACACCTTTTTCGAAACGCAGGTTGCTTTTGATTGTGTTTTCACAACTTTCGCAGTGCATTACAGGACTGGTGGTTACAACCACCACTCGCAAGTTTTTGGCGGACAGCAAGGAAACCACGCAAAGCATCATAGCCATTAAAACAGTTTTTTTCATTTCCATTTATTTTTAATAATTAAACAATTGATTACTAACACATTTTATATATCGAGACGAAACCCGGCATAAACCATTATGCCCTGAGTGGGTCCCCACACCAAAGTGGGTTCAAAATCGGAGCTCCATGGGTCGGCGGCATTGATAATAGGATCGGGTTGGCTGTAATTGGTGATATTTTCCACCCCAAGATAGAGAGAAAATTTTTTGAACCAACGAGTTATCTGAGCATTAAGCACCGGATAGGCCCCAAAACGGTCTGGCCACGACTGTTCGCCATTGGGCAAAAGGTATGGTGTAGGCATACGTCCAGAACCATTAAGTTGCAGTGTCGCATCGAATTGCCATAGCCCCAAACCGAGCTTCGCTGTAATGGTGAACAGAGCTTTGTTCCGCGACAACAGGGGTTTTTCCATCAACACGCCGTTGTAAGTTGTGTGGACATCGTTTAACCGGTAGGCTGCCGTAATTTCGAGAACATCCTTAACCAACGGATAAGAGACGTCAATCTGAAAGGTACCGGAATAGGACGTTCCGTCCAAGGCCGTGAGATGGATAGCCGTTCGGTCGGTTTCGTAATCAACAATATTTTGGGAAAGGAAGTGAGTATAATAATACTCCAAGTTGATTTTCAGATATTTGGAAAGAACATTGAACATGAAGTTCGCCGAAAGGCCGACATTCCACGCTTTATCGCGGACAATTGTGTCAACAAAAACATTTCTTCCGGACGAGAGCAAGAAATGGTTTACGGCCAGCGGACGCTGCGAAAGAGTGGCCTTGCCCGCAGAGAGGCGCACCGTAAACCAATCAGAAGGTGCCAACTTAACATGGACACGGGGAGTGAGGAACAATCCATACAGACTGCTAAAGTCGGTTCTGACACCAGCCATAGCCGAAAGTTTGTGGGAAGGGGAAAAAGTGTACTGCAAATAAGCCCCGCCAAGAGTCTCGTCGAAATCATCGAGGAAAGAAAAATCATCTGGTTGCGAACGCAGCAGGGCATGGTCGAGGATTGCATTGTGTTCCAGTGTGATACCGGCAGAAAGCTCGTGATCCAGTGTAATTTTAGTCTCGTACATAAGCTGGGAATAGAAACGTTTTTCGTCGGAATGGAGCTCCTTGGAACCGAAACCGCCGTAAAAATCATTATAGGAAAAGGATGACACAAAGGCCACGTTAGACTCATGCAACGGATTGATAATGAAAGCATGTTTCATATAGGCACCGTAACGCCTTGTATCTATGTCGATTAGAAAAGGTTTGGAGGAAGAATTGAAACGTTGGCCACTGCGCCTATTGTCGTACAAAGCGGTAATACCTCCATGAAAGATGTAACGATTTTTGGCAAAGTGCCATCGGTTTTGAAAATTGAGATTGGTGATGAGCGGAGAGTCGGCGAAACCATCAGAATTGGCATCATGGGCCAAAAAATCGTAGTTGCCGTGCAGAAGCACTTCGGCACTCAGGCCATCGCTAAGGTGCATATTGGCCGCCACATTAGCCTCGGTGCGTCCCATGGAATTGGTGTAAAGGTTAACTTTCAACGACTGAACGTCCTGCGGTTTGAGGTACTCAATATCCATCAATCCTGCCAAGGAGCTGTAGCCAGTTTTCACAGAGGCGCACCCTTTGGAGAGGCTGATGCTCTTAATCCACGTCCCAGGTACGAAATCCAAGGCGTAAGGCAAGGCAGCGCCGGAAAAATCGGGCAGACCTTCGGAAAGCATACCCACATAAATACCGCCAAGGCCCAACAAACGTATCTGCTTTGTCCCCGTAGCAGCGTCGGTATAGGTAACATCGACCGAGGGATTGGTGGTGAAACTTTCGCCCAAATTACAACAGGCGGCTTTGAAAAGCTCGTTTTGCCCTATTTGAACAGCGTTTTCGGTCGTATTTTTTTGAGTAACGCCAAGATTGCGTTTTGCAGAAACCGAAACGCCTTTAAGCGTCATGGCATTTCCCAGACTATCAGCATTTTGCGACAACGATTGTGCACAAAAACCCACAATGGCAAAAAACACCATCGGTACAAAAAAATTTTTCATACTGTAAATAGATTTAATTATTGACTATTGAAATCACACGCTCTTGCTCATGAGCAACAGTCAACAAATCAAATCTGGAGTATGCGTTTTTTACGAAGGCGCAACGTAGGCGGCGGAAAATAAAACTTGGGAGAAAGGGCCTCAGAGCGAGGGATAACGATGGCCTTGAAGGCCACACCCAACAACGGGATTAAAAATATCAGAAACGCCGAGGCACTATGCTGCGACGGCGTAACGGGGGCGTCGTTCAGATAATCAACGTTGATGAAGCCGAATGTCATACATTCGGAGTCGCTTGAACAGCACCCTCCGTCATAATCGGCGAGCAGGGTTATTTTTCCCGTACAACTACATTGCTTGAAAAGGATGTTACGCCCTGAAACTGCTGACAAAGCAGCCAAGACAACGACAACCAATATTTTAAGTCGGTTCAACACATCCTTAAGTTTTATATTTCACTTGCACGAATACCTGTTGGACTCCAAGTTTCCACATACCTCAACGCTAACCGGTAATCGACGTTTATTCACTAAATAAACGTTATATTGTTGCGGATATTGCACAAAAGCGAAAAAAAAATAGAAAACCCGGCCGGAACATAAATACCCACATAGCATCATTACGTCCATCAAAAATTTAAAACCTTGGTATAATTATGTGATTATGAGCGATTTAAAAACAATATCTAATGCTCTACGATTTCAAATGGTCTTTTTAGTAATTATCAATTCTTTACCAAAAAAAGTATCTAAATTTTAGGCTATAAAAAATTCGAATTATCACATTTGGCATTATTTAAATTTTAGTGGACACTTGTGCCTTAGTATCAACAATTTGACTAACAAAACCCTGTCTGCCAAAATTGCAGTACTGCCACATCTTTTTGGAACGTTGGCAATAATAGAAAGGCCTTTTCGCCGAGTGCACATTATGCCAAGCACCTAAGAAACAGCGAGTAAGACCAATAGAGGTGCGACATTTCCGCAAGTTATGAAGGAGTGATGCCGGATACGGGGCGGTAGGCATATAAATTGTACTGCCGTTGCAATGGTTTATAAAAATGGGGAAGTCATTTGTTTTTTACATCGAGGGCATCGCGGATACCGTTGCCGACAAGCATAAAGGCCAGAACGATAATCATAATGGCGAAGCCCGGCAGCAAGGCCAGATAGGCTGAGTCGAGAAGGATGTAGGCGTAGTTCTCTTTGACCATTGTGCCCCACGAGGGCATGGGCGGCTGCACGCCGATACCGAGGAAACTCAGGCCGGCTTCGAGGAGTATGGCGGAGGCGAAATTGGAGGCGGCAATGACTATGACGGCACCCAGGACATTGGGCAGGATGTGTCGGAAAATGATACGGAAAGTGCGGTAACCCAGAGCTTTGGCAGCTTCGACATACTCTTTTTCGCGGATGCTTAGCACCTGTCCGCGCACCACACGGGCGACATCCACCCACATGGTAAGTCCCACAGCTACAAAGACTTGCCAGAAACCTTTGCCCAAAGCGAAGGTTATGGCGATGACCAAAAGCACGGTGGGTATGGACCACACCACGTTGATAAACCACATTATAAGGCTGTCAACCCAGCGGCCAAAATAGGCGGCCAACGCACCGAGGGTGATGCCGATGAGCAAGGCGATGGCGATGGCGATGAAACCTACGGAGAGGCTCACACGACTGCCTATCATTATCTGGCTGAGCACATCGCGGCCGTAGCCGTCGGTGCCGAGGATGAAGGTGCGTTTCTGGATGCAGTGCTTACGCACATATTGCTGCAATTCGGGCACGGAGTATGTATGTGGCTGGTTTTTAAGGTCGTAGTAGGTGGTTTTATTACCGGAACGGGTAATGGGGTTTTCGGGGTTGACGGCAAAAGCGATGTCGGCAAGGGCGAAACGGAGTATCTCGCCGTCGTTGGGAGTGGAACCGGTGTAAGTCTCCACACGCAGACTGTCGGCATAGAAACAATATTTGTGTATGGGATAGGCGTAGTAGCTGAGCGGCTCGCCGTGCAACATCTTGGAAATAAGAGAAGTACGCTCGCGCTCGACATTTTCCTCCACACAGAGCAAAGTGGCGGTGGAGCCGGGCTTGAGGGTGGCGAGTTCGAGGTACTGCTGGTTGCAATAGGGGGTGCTGTCGGGGGTGATGAGATAGCCGAGGATGGCGGTGATGGCAAAGAGTATGATGACAACGAGGCTGGTCATGGCCATTTTGTTGCGTTTGAAACGCCGCCACACCTCGCGGTTGAGGGAGACTCCGCCTTCGGCATCAGCTACGGAGTTGCGCAGTTTTTGCCCGAACAAGCGTCCGAAAAACTTTCTCTCTGCCATTATCTATCTTAGTATCAATTGGTTATGTTTTAATATGCGATATTTGCACAAAAGCAAAGATACGAATTTTTTGTGAAAAGTGATGAGTGATGAGTGATTAGTTAGTGATCTGTGATCTGTGATCTGTGATAAAGAGCGGTTTTTTTGTCCTGCTCAGCTTCGCTTGGCGAAAATCTCTGTAGATCTTTCTATTTTGCTCCTGTTCGCCTACGGCTCACGAGATCTTGTAAATCTTGTAGATTATTTTTGTTTTCCTGCTTGTCTTCGACAAGCGAATTGCGGATAGGAGAATTTCAACTTTCAATTATCAACTGATTACTGACCACTGATTACTGATTACTCCTTATCCTCCAGCAGTTGGTCGAGTTTTTTCTCTATCTCGTCGAGTTTGGCTTTGACGTCGTCGTTGTTGTCGGCAACCATGGCATCCACAAAAATGGAGTTGATGAACGACATGCCGATGATGCCGCCCATAACAAGAAGCAGACAGAAATAGAAGCGCACCACCCTGCCGATGGCGGGCGTGGTGGCGGCGGCGATGGTGTCGGGGATGTCGTACCAGCCTTCGACAGTGCAGATGCGGAATACGGAATAGATGGAGTCGAGCGGGGTGGCGAAATAGGCGGGGGCTATGTCCTTGAAAAGACTGCAGTTGATGAGACCGAAGACAATGACGAGCACCAAAAAGCAGAGCAATATGGCGTAGGACTCGCGTATGGCCATCTTGAACCCCGCCACAATTTTGGAGAAATTGGGAAGGAAATGCAACACACGGAGGAAACGCAACGTGCGTAACAATCTTAGTACCAGCAGGAAAGAGACGTCGAACATTCCCAAATCGATGAAGAGCGCCACGAGCGACGGCAGGGAGATTATAACTAAAATGCCGTCCAAGCGGTTCCAGCCGGACGACCAATAGCCTTTGGCACCATACTCGAAGTGTTTGACAATCATCTCGATAATGAAAATTACGGTACATACCGCATCTAGTACCTGAAGCAATACATTGTCGATGTTGCTGGCCTGTAAAAAGATGACCACGGCACTGACGAAAATCACGCCTAGGATGAATTTCTCGTTGAGAAAGAGGTGTTTAAGATGTTTCATAATGGGTTAGGACTTGCGGATTGTTTGTAAAAAAAATGCCAGCAGAGACATATCTGCAAAGGTACAGAAAAAAAGTACATTTTTGTACAAAAATAGCACAACCACAACTGAAACTATTGATTTTCAACACCATTATCTTGGTTTATTGTTCACAAAATACAACTTTTTCCAGTTTTTTTGATGTGAAATTTACAACTTTTTCCAATTTTAGATGGTCAAATTCACAACTTTTTCCATTTTTGGCACGAATAATTCCCCTGCTCGCTGGAGCTC
This sequence comes from Bacteroidales bacterium, assembly GCA_017443265.1. Classification (GTDB taxonomy): domain Bacteria; phylum Bacteroidota; class Bacteroidia; order Bacteroidales; family P3; genus UBA1219. The sequence goes on from JAFSOU010000095.1 coordinate 11,860, forward strand.
GCGAGATCTTGTAAATCTTGTAAATTGGATTCGCTGCGATCGCTGACCACTGAATACTGACCACTAAATTTTCAACTTTCAATCTTCAATTGCCAATTTCAACATGTATTTCCGTCTCGAAGTTGCGGACAAAGATAAAGTCGGTGATGGCGAACTTGGTATGGTGGAAAAGATGATGGAAAGCACTGGTAAGGCGCAGGTCTTTGGTCAGTTCGGGGTCTAGGCCCTCGTTCCAGTTGGGCGGCGGAGAGTTCCAGCCGGTAAGCGAGTCGAAACCGGGTGTACTGTCGGCGGTAAAGCGCAGGTCGAAGAGCGTGACGCCGTCGTGATAGAGCTGGTTCCAACCGCTGTCGCACAGAGCGCACCACAAGTCCTGACGGTCGGTGCCCTGCACAGGATGCAGCTTGGGATAGTCGTGGCTGAGAAAACAACGGGCCTCCAACACAACGTTGCCGCCATAAGCCTTGTCCTTGATGTCGTTCCAGACAAGGCTCGCCCGGTGGTACATATCGCGCAAAGCGTCGACAAGAGCGTCGTTGAAAGCTACGATATGGGGCAGTAGCTCCCCCTGATGCGCTAGTACCCTGCTGTTTATCACTTCCTTACGCAACGACAATAGGCAGTCGCAGTCGGGATAATTAATTGCGTTGTCGTATTTCCGAAGGATTTCCTTCTCAATAAGTTTTATGTCGGTATCGTGTATGTTTAACATGGTTTCTGATTTTTATTTGCAAAGGAAGTGCTTTGTAAGATAGACTGGGCAATCACTAGAGGCGTTCTCTTTGTAATACCGCACTGCAAAAATTTCGTCTTCTTCTACATGTAGCAAACGTAATATGGAATATCCGCTTCTGCCGATGAGAAGAGACTTTTGGATGTGATAGATCCCTTTTGTTGTATAAAAAGTGACTTCACGGTTTTTGTCGATGGCATCGAGGTTTTCTTTAATGTGTTTAAGCATAGGTGTTTTTTATTTCGGATTTCGGAATTAGGATTTCGGAATTATTTTTCTTGCTCGCTTTACAGGGGCTAACGTCCCTGTCTATGGACTTGTTTTTCTCCGCTTCGCTATTGAAACTACCACTGGCAGTTTCTTCACCCCATTCGGGGCTATCTGCTGACCACTGAATACTGAATACTGGCAACTATTGTTTCTACCGCTCGCCTATGGCTCGGAGTCGCCAATATCGTTTCCCATTTTCGCGATATCCTTCAGTTCCTCCCATAAACCGCTTTTGCCCATCTCCTTTTTACGAAACGAACTTATTACCAATACTATAAAAAGCAATATAACAGAAGCTCCCGCAAGGACAAAAAACAACTTGGCAACGACAGAAAAGACCTTGACCCAAACGGGAAACGGCTTGCGCAACGTAAGAAAGATCGAAATTGCCAGCGGCACCAGAAATATCAACCACTTGAGGTTGAACTCCCCCCTGTTGAGGACTATCATGAATGCCGCGAAAAAGAAAATTGCCACAAATTGAAGCACCAAATCCGCTATTCCAACAAAAATAGGAACACGTTTTTTCTTTGAGACGAAAAACATTATCAAAAAAACTATCAATGAGATCAATCCCAGATAGAAAGCGATTTTATTATCGCCTGCCAAATCATTTAAAAATTTCATTGTTGAATTATTTATCAGTGTTTAACAAATAGATTGGGGTATGCAGAAAAAAAAGACACAGCATCCCTAATCTGTAAAAAAACTATTTTGCCACAAAAACATAGGTTTTGCCACTCACCAGCTTAGCGGTGCATCCCAGCTTACGGGCGGCAGTCATCAACTCGCTCATGGATTTGTAGGTCTGGCTGTTGCCATTCGGAAAATTTAATGTATACATTTTTCAATCCCTTGTACGTGTCGGGCGCAACTGTTAGTGGTTAATAATGCCACAAAGATACAGCGGCCCTGTGCAAAACCATGGCACAAGAGGAGATTTTTTTCAGTTTGGAGTTTGCAGTTTGCAGTTTGCAGTTAGGAGTTGGGAATGAGGGGGATATAACAATCCGCGGGGACTTCATGAAGAGAAGTGCGGAGGAATGGATGAATTGGAGTAGTGGGCGTTAGAAATATAGGAAACGAGCACACTATAAATGTTTGTTAGAAATCAATCTTTTGTTTTGATTAAATCCTCATAAATGCGCGCAGGACTTTCGCCATCATTAATTCTTTGATTTGCATTATCCGCTAAAACAATTTCATCTTGACATAAATCAATTACATTTTGAACTATCTGGTTTAGCTTTTCGGCGTCGGGGCTTAACCCATGTGACATCATCTGAAAAACACAATGGTGATATATTTTGATAAGAGATTTCTTAGCTGACAATCCGCTTAATGTAATCCAAATCGGAACATCATATTCGCCATATTCTCTACCTCCCGATATATAAGTAATTTCTTCTTCGTCCTCTGAAAAGATGAATTATATTTTGCTCTTTGCAGATTCTGTTATTGCAATAAAAATGTCTTCTATTTCAATATTTTTCATGATTCGCATTTTTATTTTTAACTATTTGAGATTAAAGAGATACATCAAAACATATCGATATGAAACATTCAGAATTCTTTTACGATATTACGTTTTAAAGTTTGCAAAATTATCAATCCTATAAATACTTTTTGATTTTTGAAAAAATCAAAGATTTACGAGCTTCAATGAATTCCAAAAAATAATTTGAATCCCACAAGTCTTTACCTTCAGAATAACGTTCGGGAATCAGATGCAATTTCATATATTCTGCGATGTCTTTTTGTTCTGTTTCGACACTCGTAGGGACAATTTCATTCATGAATGCGTAGAATTCCATATCCTGTTTGCTACGGTTTGTTCTATACCACAACAATTGAAAATTGCATATGGAATATATTTGATTCCCCTCATATCCCTTTTGCTCCAAAATACTTTTAGGATGGATGTGGTCAATGTCATTTTGGCGATTAGCTGTGATAGTGTCGTCATCATACATTAAATATACTACAAGATTTCTTTCGTAAGAATTGATTTTGTCAATAGTCTCAACCAGATTCTCATCATAAGAATTTAATCTTTCACGATACAAAGAATTAATAACGTCAATCGGGAATGCCTCTCCTTTGTTTTCGGCAAAAGCTGAGAGTAAAAGTTTTCTTGCTGTTTTATTAGGATCCCAACCACTGCCTCTTTGATAAACATGATTCAAATACGAAAGCACAAGCCATTTTCTGATGATCTTAAATTCAGAATCAAGTTCCGCATTATCGAACAACTCCTTGACTTCTGTATCGTTTTTCTTCAGATAGAAAATGTAATAAGAAATAAATTCTAAAGGAACTATGCTAGGACGACAATCTTTAATGTAATTGTACAATTTAGTTTTTTGGAGAAATTTTCTAGTTGCTTCAAGGGATAATTCGATTCTATTTTGATATTGTTCAATGAAATTAGAATCCTCTTTTTTAATATCCGTGATATCTTTTTGAGATTGGTTCTCAAGTAGAAAAATATACTTTATAACAGCATCCTGGTTAAATCCAAAATCAGAATATTTATCTTTTATCTCATTAAGAAATCGTTCATTACTAACAGAATATGATTTCAAAAAGGATCTCATTAGTTCAATTGCAGTAAGTTTTGTGCCACCTTGGTTAAGCTTTTGAAATAGCCTCACAATTCTTACTCTATTATCATCAATGTTCTTATGTTTATCGTAATCGACACTACATACTCCAACAACGGGATTCGTCAAAAAAGAAGCCATGAAGAGCAAAACATTATCCAATATGGCCTCACGTTCTGCGCCATTCTCAATAAAATCAATGATTTTATCATCGTCCATAACAGTTTTATACATACCTCCTGCCTCGATTGCAAGTTGATACAAATTGTCCACACTAATCCAAGCAGTTCTCCTACGACAAGAAGCATCATAGTTGTCGATATCCTTTGTCAATTTGTTGGAAACATCATCCTTTGCAAACGTAAAATTAAAAACTCCCTTTGAGGATTCCCCATTCAAATCAAAATACAAGGATTCTCCGTTGTATTCTCCAGTGATTCCAATGTAAATTGCAGACAATCTTTGTTGTCCATCAATAACATAACTGATTTCTTTTTCAGTTAATTTATACTCCTTTGATTCGGGAGTTTGTCCTAAATAATTTTTGATGAATGACCTATATGCAAAGAGAGGTTCTTTTTTTGCTGGTTCTTTTACTGTCATTATTCCTCCAAATGACTCTTGTAACATTATGGTTTCGAATAATGCGATAATTTTATCCTTATCCCAGACTAATTCTCTCTGAATTATTGGGAGAACGAAATTTCCATACTCAATTTCAACAATAATATCCTTAATCGTGTAAGTTTTCCATTGTGCCATAACTAACTAAAAACGACTTCTAATTTTATACCATTCTGATTTCCATATCATTTCATCCGTCTTTCTGCCGAAGTCCTTTAAACAAAAAGCAGACAAAATGACACTGCAATTTTACGTTTTTTTCTCCAAACTGAAAAGACTTTTTTCACACCTCACCCAACCTTGCGTTCTCGTCCTTCTCGATAATACTGATACATTTTTCGATGTCGGAGATAAGATTCTTCATGACCTCAATTTTATCCTGCTTTGTGTATCCCTGAATTTCCACATCTGGGAATATCACTTGGTTGAATTCATTGTCAAGAAGTTCGCGAATGGAAAATTCGATTATTTCCCCATTTGTGTTGATAAAGGTAAAATAGTCATCGTAAAAATCGTTCATAAAACTATCCCTAATTCGTGTCGGGAGCAACTGTTAGTGGTTAATAATGCCACAAAGATACAGCGGCCCTGTGCAAAACCATGGCACAAGAGGGAAGTTTTTTTCAGTTGGGAGTTTGGAGTTAGGAGTTTGTAGTTGGGAATGAGGGGGATAGAGACAATGAGCAGCACATTTTTGAAGGGTGGTGCGGAGGTATATGTGGGTGCAATGGTGGGTCAATCGTTATATCCCAGAATTTTTTTTCGTTTGGATATCAAATCCAACAACTCGTTGTAATGTCCTATAATTTGCTCCTTGCGATAATTACCGTTATTTTCTTTTGTGATTGCGTACATTATTTGCCTATTTGCGCCCAAATTACCTTTGTCAAATGTTTCTGCTTTTTCTTTGGCGTCTCTATCACTCAAACGAGAATTGGCACTTTTGCTTATCAAACAAAGGTTACCAAGATTATCAATATAATTTTCATGGTCTGGCAACTTTTCTGTGTTTCGAGCAGCCCATTCACGAGCCATATGGTGTTCAATGGAATTCCAATATTTGAAATCAAAATCCTCAACTTTTTTTGAGCCTTCAATGTTTTTTTCTTCCTTAGAATCTACCCAATATAGATAGTCAATGAAATTAAAAAGAAAATGAGGTGTACTAAGTCCTTTGGAATATGAGTTTTCTTTTGTTATATTGCCATCCTCAATTCTCCTGAATCTCTTTTCTTCAGGGACATCGCTTTTAAATTCTGCTATATTGTCGTATTTCTTCAAAATAATTTTGTCTAACTCTTCAAGATATTCTTTGTAACCTACAACAACTGTGTTTTTCTCCACGAACCATTTCAATATATCGCAAAGCCAATCTTTATAAATCCTTGTTCTAAATGTAACTTGCAACATTGATAATGCTTTTATAATTCTATCCTGTTCATAGGATAACTTGTCCTCCTTCTCTTCTGTTTTCCCAAATGTTTGAATATATGTCCACTTACCATTTTCATATTTCTTTGGCTTCATTAACGTCCATTTTTCTCCATCTTCCGATTTGGTATCAGTGGCAGGCGAGGTTTTAACAACATATCTGTCGAAAATAGTACGACAAAAAAACAATGTTTTAATAAATAATATGGACAATTCTGAATCCCAATTTTTTTCGGAAGACTTAAAAGTATCAATAAGATATTTTTCATTCAACGGAATGCTGTTGTTCGGGAATACAACATTAAAAACATGCATTAAGAAATTTGGAAAATCAATAATGGATTTGTATTTAGATTCGTTTTCATTCTCATCTTCTCTTTGAGTGTTATTTGTAACATTGTTTATATCGGAATTGGGTGAATCGGTATTTAAAATCACATCAATAGTTTTATAACTTTCTTTTTTTTCGGACGTGCCCAATTCTAAGATTTTATCAAAATTGAAACTGTCATACTTTTCTCCAAAATATTTACATCTATCATCAGCTGTAAATAATTTCTGAATTTGTATGTCCATTTGAGAACATGCAGTCCATATTTTGGCGAACTCAGAATGGTATTTAGAATCCAATTTATTAATTAAAAAGGACTTCAATATTTCGTGCTTTTGGAGTTGAACTCCGCGATTGTTCATTATTTCAAAATAAGATGCGACATCGGTGTCCTGCGGAATTTCCACCCTAACCAATATCACATTATACTTAAAGTATCTTTTGAAATCTTCGCCAATTGATTTTATTGTTATACCATCATCGGGGTTCTCAGCATCTAAATTAATTTCTTTAATAAAATCTATTGCATTTCTTAAATGTGCTGTCTGAGGATAATCAATACTACAGCTATCGTCATCGGAATTATAAAATACTCGGAAAAACTCTTCAACTTCAGGACGGGAGTCATAAAACAATCGTGGTTCTTTATTGATATGTAATATTTTAGTTATCAGAGATAAAACAGTCAGTCTCTGTTGTCCATCAACAACTTCAAAATCCCCATTTGAACGTTTTAAAACAACCAAACTGCCGATATAATAATGGCCGTACTGATTTTGTTTAAATGCCGTATAAATATCCTGTAATAGTTGTTCTATCTGCTCCCTTCTCCATGAAAAATTGCGTTGGTATAGTGGTATTATGTATTTATTCTGATTGTCAAAAATTTCACTGATATTTTTGCCCAAATTTTCACTCATGGTATCCTGTTTTTATAAAGTTTATGATATTTGGATTATTGATTTTTCCTTCTTCTTTGTATGTGGGTTCATATAATGCATTTGTCTTCTTATCAAATTCGGATAAGTCTGCTAAATCTTTTGCATTGATGATTATTTTAAAATACTCGCTTGGTAGTTCTGATACAAAACTATACTTCACCTGACTTTTGGTCAATCTATTAACATAAATTATCCGATAAAGTTGCTTGTAATACTTATTTAGCCCTTTTTCGCCGAATTTGTCAAAAAGCACAAATACAATAGATTTGAACGCTTCTCGTAAATATGTGTCACCAGTTCTTGATGCTGGTCCTTTGGGCTTGAATACATCTTTGTCTTCAGTGTTTTTTCGTTCCTCCTTAATTATATCATACTTTTTCTCCCCCCAACAATAATTTAAGCAATGTGTATAATAGAAATCTTTAAATTCACTTAATTGGTATGTGCCGATATTGATGAACATTTGTTTATAGATTTCCACATACGTTTCCACATAATCAAAAAAATCTTTTCCGTTTACGATCTGTTGATTGATGTTTACAAAAGGATTGATATGCTCATTGTCTCCATGTTCAAAACGATTTTTTGTTGCTGCGGTGCCTGATAAAATAGCATCATAAAATTTTGAGGTAAGATACTGTAAAAGTTGTGGATTCTGATATGGAAATTGTGCGGGGTGATTCTTGTCTATGGTAATTCCTTTAAATTCTTCAATTTCCGTCTTTGAAAACTCTTCGGCTTTTGTTCGCCTGCTCCATATACGACTTCTGTATAATTGTTCATCAAATAATTGCCTTAAAATATCGATGTTAGGATCATCTTTAATTCTTGGAGTTGGATCGTATTGAGTGGCTTCTTCCCACCGTTTGTCACATTTAATCTTCTCCTCGCGACTTTCATGCTCCATTGCCCTAATATGATATGCTTTCAATAGATTGTATGCTTCTAATTCTTTACCCCTACCATTTTGAGAATCGAACATTTGAAAAGCTTCGGTAATATCATAAACCACAATTTTCACAAACTCACAATTGTCCAATACATATTTGACAAATGCATTTAAATCAGACTTCACATTCTCATCAATCCACGCACAGATGAATTTATAATTATCTCGAATTTTATCAAAGGATTCTGAACCAAATTCGAGCGGGCTGTCAAACCTTTTCTTATCATCTTCCAATTCTAAATCACCATCATTGTTATTATCGTTCCAGCATTTTAGAAGAAGAAATATTGTAGTCAACCTCTGTTGGCCATCAACTATTTCCAAAATATTTTTTTCTTCATTATTGAATAAAATCACACTACCTATCCTGTAATTCTTTTTGCCAGCATTTTTACTTGCGAGAATGTCTTCCAATAATTGACGAACATTCTTTTCTTCCCACCTGTATGGTCTTTGGTAAGTCGGTATCTGCAGACGTTTCTCATTAACAAGTGTTCTGACAGAAACTACTTCAGCTAGAATTTCGGAAGTTTTTAGTGTTTGTTTTTCAAATTCAAGTATATGAGGCTCCATAATTCCTTTCATCTGCAAAAATCCCTGCTCAACATCATTAACAGACTCAATATTTTTGTTAAGAGTCCAACGGCAATCTTGTCGCCACCAGTGATTTCTTGATACAAGCGAGTCTTTTACCTGTTCCCGAAGATAGTTTCTAATTGGCCGCCAATTACTTCCTTCTATATCAAGATGTATTTTCCCTTCATTAAGTTCATAATGTAAATTGTCGCCAAGACATGTGCCTGCCTGGATAAAACAGTAACCTTCTTCGTAACGAATACTAGCATTAGGAAATTCCTTTTGGGCAAATTTTTCGAATTCTTCCTTAGTTATTTCTTTCATTTGATAATAATATAATCTAATTGCATTGTATAAAACCTTTCCAAACCATTTTGCAAATTTACGTTTTTTTCTCCAAACTTCCAAACCGATGCCCCCCCCCACTGGGCAAAAAGCATTTCAACTCCCAATTATCAACTTGTCAAAGTATTTTCATCGCTATTTGGGCGCAGGCCTCGGCGTCGGCGAGGGCGTGGTGGTGGTTTCTGAGGTCGTAGCCGCAGGCACGGGCAACGGTGTGCAGCTGGTGGTTGGGCAGACGTTTGCCGAAATGGCGGCGCGAGGCCCGGCAGGTGCAGTGGAAAGTGTAGTCGGGATAGTCCATCTGATAGACACGGAAGGCTGCCCGCAGGCACCGCTCGTCGAAAGGGCTGTTGTGGGCCACAAGGGGCAGTCCGGCGATGAGCGGCTCCACCTGCCGCCACACGTCGGGGAACGAGGGGGCGGTGTCGGTGTCTTCGTGCCCCAAGCCGTGCACCTCGCTGCAGAACCAGCTGTAGTAGTCGGGCTCGGGGTGGATAAGGGAGTAGAATGTGTCGGCAACCACGCCGCCGCGCACCACCACCACTCCCACGCTGCACACGCTGCTGGGGTGTCCGTTGGCGGTCTCGAAATCTATTGCTGCAAAGTCGGTCATGATTTTAGTGAACTGTGATGTGTGAACTGTGAACTGTGATTTTTTAGTGATTAGTGATTGGATTGTGAACAGTGATCAGTGAGCTGTGAACTGTATTTTTTGGTGAATTGTGAAAGCGTTAAGATGTTTAGATGTGGCTTCGACAGGCTCAGCCACCGAGAAGGCTCTGCGGTCACTGAGCTTGTCGAAGTGCCGCCTCTAACTACAAACTCAACACTGCAAACTACAAACTAATTACCAAAGGCTTCCCTCCATCCAGCGTTTGACGAGTTTGCGTTGGTGCTCGAGGGTTTCGTCGGGGTAGATGCGTTTGTGACGTTCCTCGATGGGGGCGAGAATGCTCTCTGCATCCTTGCATTGCTTGGCCACACGCCATTCGTCGCTGTACAGTCCGGTGCGGTAGTCGCGCACATAACCGCAATAGACGCACGACTTAAGCAACTCGGTGAGCAGCCAAAGCAACTCGCGTTTGTCGAGCAACATTATACGCACGTAATAGTCGTGGGTGCCGAAGAGTCTTTCGAGGTAGTCCATCACACAATACTGTATGGCGTGACGGTAGGTGTATTCGCGGCCCTCGGCGTAACGGTTGATAACACGGCTGAGCTTGCCTCCGCGTCGGGCGAAAATGCCCAAGGCGATGAGTTTGTTTTCCATAGGGCGATGTTCCCACTCGTACGAACAATGGTCCCAGTAGTCGCGGTTGGCAAGAACGCTTTCGTATTCTTTGAGCGGAAGTTTTTCGTAATATTCGTAATTTATCATGGTTTTTGGTGATTGGTGATTCGTGATTCGTGATTCGTGAACAGGTCAATTAATCATTTTTTTCTTTATGTCTCCTGCTCAGCTTCGCTTCGCGAGATCTTGTAAATCTTGTAAATTTCTTCGCCTTCGGCGAAAGCTTCGCAATAACTATAAATTGTAAACTATAAACTATTAACTAATTGTACATTGTTCATTGTTCATTGTAAATTGTTCATTGTTCTGTATTGCAAAGATACGACGTTGGTGTGCCATTTGGTGGCATAGTGAGGAGATTTATTTTTGAGATAGTAATTAGTAATGAGTAGTTAGTAATTGGGAATAAGAGGGATAGAGAGAGACTAAAAATAATTATTGGTGTCCGACAAAAAGTTCGATTACAATATGTAATTACATGATTCTTAGATAATTGAGGCCCAGTTCAAACATAAGGGGCTTGCCACACATGAAAAGTCTCATTATCAGACATATACGTACTTTTATCGGACACCAATGAAAAATAATCTACAGCGTATTTTGAAGGATTGTGCAGGGAGAGGGGTGTGGAAAGGAGGAAAGTGTTTCAGCCCGCGAAAAAACGTGCGAGTGAGTCGGTGGGAGGAACGGCCTATCTTCTCGTGTTGAACAGGTCGGCGGCGGAGTGGAACAATTCGAAATAGATGCGCATATTCTCCAGCTCGTACCATTTGGCCAGATTAACAGGGTCGGCATCGAGGTTGTAGATTTTGGCGTCTGGCATGGCCAAGAGAAACGGGGAGTGCGTGGCGATGATGAACTGGGCACCGCAACGCATAGCGGAGAAATGTATGACCTTCGCCAGACTTTGCTGAAACTTGCACGACATACTGTTTTCAGGCTCGTCCAAGAGATACAGACCATCTTCTTCGATTTCCGTCATCAGATAGCGCAGTCCGTTTTCTCCGTTGGAAAAGCCATCCGCCAAGGTGCCAAGCTCTTCCGACAGCGATTGCACCACACTCTGTTTCTTGAATTTCCGAGTCCGCAGCAACTCTTCGACTCCCTCCCCTGAGGAGAAATCGATATGCCGTGGGTAATTCTGATGGTATTTCACATCCAATATCTCATCCCTCAGGATCCGGCTTTTAGCCGCCTTGATTTCATTTTTGCTTCTGGAGCCCAGAATCATCTTGAAGATGTCATCGCTGGTGATCATCTTGGCGATTTCCGAAAGTGATGCTGCTGGATGTTCCGCTTCCCATTCGTAGTCGATCGTGAACTTGCACAATTTGCAGTAGCGTTCCATCATCACGGTCGTGTTGTATGGGGCGTTTCTTTTGATGCCCAGTTTTTCGGAAATCACATTGAGGGCGGTGGATTTCCCGCTGCCATTGCCGCCATACAAGATGGTAATCGGGGCAAAATCCAAGGATTCAAGGCTGTGGTTCGACAGAACACCAAAGGGATAATTGCCTGAGACGTCCTTGTGGAAATAGCACTCATTCCGAGAGACCGGATCTTTATGGTAATAGTCGATCAAGGCATTGTCCTCTTGTTCAAAAGTGGGGAATTTGAATGATTCGAGATAGATCATAGTCGTTGTTTTTGCGGCAAAGATAGCGCGTGAGTGTGCCATTTGGTGGCACAGTTAAAATATTTTCTAAATCAAGGTAACTTCTTTTACACTATTTTTGATTGTAGAGTCATTTAATCCGTCTTTATGCCGAATTCCATTAAACAAAAAGCAGACAAAACGACCCTGCTAATTTACGTTTTTTTCTCCAAACCGCAAAGACTTTTTCACACCTCACTCAACCTTGCGTTCTCGTCCTTCTCGATAATACTGATACATTTTTCGATGTCGGCGATAAGATTTTTCATGACCTCTATTTTATCCTGCTTTGTGTATCTCTGCGTATCCACTGCGAAAATCACTTGGTTGAATTCATGGTCAAGAAGTTCGCGAATGGAAAATTCAATTATTTCCCCATTTGTGTTGATAAAGGTAAAATAGTCATCGTAAAAATCGTTCATAAAACTATCCCTAATTCGTGCCGGGCGCAACTTTTTGGTTTTTAAATAATTACATTGTGAAATACGTGTCTATTACGTATGCGGCAAAGATACGCCGGCGGTGTGCCAATGGGTGGCACAGGTCTGTAGAAAAATGATGGTGAGTAATGCTATTAGCTATTTTGAGGATTCTTTGATAAGACAGTCTAGTGCTTTAGTAAACAAAGAAGTGTCAGTTTCCATTTCTTCCGTTACTCGAAAACAATAATAGTTGTCTTTATCAAGTTTGCCTTCTTCATAATTTGGACGTTTTTTATAATCTGCCCAATCATTTTCCATAAGGTAAATATCGAGTTCTATATCATTTGAGGATCCATACCATCGGAAATAATGGTTGTTGTATTTGAAATCAACATTCTTCTCCACACATTTATAATATCGACAATTCTCTATACAATTTTTTTTACAATAGTTGATAATATTATCGAATTTTAGTTGCGCTAAAATAGGATTTAGTACAATTTGACAAGATGGATACCCACTTTGCCATATAGCGTGGTAATTGTGATATGTCCTGCGCATCCAAGCACCAGGCATATTATTGCACACATAATCCATCAATTCGTCATCAACAATGTTCTTTATTAATGGTTCCCTAATTCTTTCTATGCTTTTTTTCGTTGTTTCAATAGTCACTCCCGTACCCATTATTGCATCAACGGCATTTTTCCAATTATTAGAAACTAAAATGCTTTTCCAATGAACAGCATCATTTGAAAATTCAAAATGCCACCATATTTTATCCCAGAAATCATCACAATTTGCCATTAATGATTTCATTAATAAGGCATTGGACATGAATTTTTCTTTTCCGTCTTTTACTCCTTCTTTATCAAAATACTTCTTTGCATTTGCCCATTTTGTATCAAAATCACACCAGTATATATTTCCTTCGCCATCCGTAAACAAGAACCTGATTGCACCTTTGAAGAATGCGTAACTTTCGGCATCGATAATTATTTCTTTCCAAGTTTGATAATCAGAACCATCTTCCTTTTTGCAAGAACCATTGTATTTGCGAAGATTGCCATCTTCGTCAAGGATTTGTTTTGCTTTGGCGATTTCTTCTTTCAATTGGTCTGATATATTACCACCAAATTCAATGTCTGAAAGACATTTATATAAAGAAGTGACATTGTTATCGTGCATAAACTTATGAATTTCTCCTACACGTTTACAATACGTAACAAAGTTATCATATTCTGAAACATAGTTTTCTGCCATATTCCAAACAAATCTCATTGCAGATTCATCACCATCAAACAAGATATATGTAAAAATGACTGACAATAATTTGTATTCAGATTTGTCAGACACTTTAATTGTGTCTTTACTCCAATAAGGTTTTATTGTCGGCGCAATTGTCAAGGCATACGCCAAAGCAGGGAAAGCATTAACTAATTTCAATACTTTTTCTATTGGATCAAATTGGATATAGTCGGCGTAGTTTTTGTCATTTTCTTCTTTTTTGTTAATTACCTTCAAATTTTCCGCAATTGTTTTTTCCTCTATTTTTTCATCTGATTCTTGTCCAAAGGCAGCCCAATATCCCGACAAGAAGCGGACTATGAACTTGGCTATATTTACATCATATTTACTTGGGTTATCTTTATCCCAAAACGCATTCGTCCAATCTCTGTCCATAAAAAACTTCCACTTTTCTTTGAAACTATCCTTGGGCGCAGCATTGTTTTCAGGGAACCATTTCATTTCTACTTTAATAGTATCAGGTAACACCTTTTCAATTTTGGCTTTCAAATTTTCAAAAGCAGTCAATGGTTTGCCACGTGAGTTCATTTTCAGATAAAGATTCTCGTTCAAGCCGTTGGATTCCAAATCAAAGAAGAAGAAAGTAACCTTGTTCAGATTTGGATAGTCAGTTATTTCATTACATTTTTCGTGAATGGCATCTAACATATTCAACATTCCTTCCACGGTCGGGTCTTTTTCCCAATAATTCATAAACCAGGAAGAATCCTTTATAATATCGGATACTTTTTTGTCTTTTTGGACAGTCCATTCTTCGCTTGTAATGCTCTTGCAAAAGTCTGATGCAGCACGCCGCGTGTCGTATGAGAATTTGGACAAATCAAATTCTGTATTTGTTTTTCCTGCTTTTTGCCTATAAAGATGCAACAAGAAAAGCGTTGTCAACCGTTGCTGCCCATCAACGGGAATGAAACAGTTCATTTCTTTACCGTCGATAATCCTTTTTTCTTTAGAACCAAACACAAGGTCAAAGTGGACATCCTTGCCGCAGAAAATGTCGTTCAGTAAATTATTCCTTACATCAGTTGCTTTTTTGTCAGTACGTCCCTGGGCATAATCACGCTGAATCATTGGAACCAGTATTTTATCATATTGCTCCAACAATTTTGAAAAGGTATATTCTTGATAATTTGATGTATTATTGCTCATTGTCAAAGAAGTTTTTAATAGTTTGTTCAAGTTTGTTTTTGTATGAATCTCGGTCGTCTTTATCCCAAAATGCCATTTGCTCAGGCTTTTCAGAATAGAATTTCATAAACACATTCATACTGCAAGCAGGAATGAAACTGCCTTGCTGATAATACTCTTGAAGTTTCTGTCTCTTTTCAAAAAAGAACTTGTTGCCAATACCACGGTTGTCGTGAGCCGTAAGAAGTGTTAAGTTCTGAATGCCCATTAAGTCATCGCCAGCAGCAAAATACTTTGCTCTTTCTTCTTCAATGATTTTCGTGTCTTTTTCTTCCTTATTAATGGCATCAATAAGAATTCTGAGATATTCGTTATCTTTGAACTTCTCAACAGCTTTTTTCAAGTCATCATCATTTTTGGGATTTTGTGGTGATATATGCTCAACATCCCATTTATACTTATGAAGATTTGCAAAAGAGAACTTGACAGCCTCTTGTGGCCTTTCATTTAGAGTTGCAATATTGAACAACAGCAGTAAATTGAAAACCTTATCCTTGTTTTCATCATACCTTAATTGCATGAAACCATCAGGATGGTCAATGTGATTCTTACTTTCATCAACAAGCCATTTCTTGAATGTTTTTTTAGATTTTTCTTCGCAAAACATCTTGTAGATTTCACTTAATTTTTTTCCTCCTTTGGCTGCTCTGTGATAACCGATGAGATTGTACATTACAGAATCATTGAACCATCCTTCCATAATATAGAATACTTTCCGAACATTTTCCCATATTATCTTTGATTCCTTGTAAGAATCTTTGCTTTCATTTCCATTAATCAAATCATTGAAATAGAAGAATGTTCTAAAAGGTTCATCAGTACGGTATTTGTTATTTTGCTCACTCGACTCAAGCATTAAATCAAACAGCAGATTGATGCAAGATGAGGGTTTCTCTTTATTACCTGCAAGAAAATACCAGAAATCATCCTGTCGCAACGTACGTTCAATTTGGTCAAATTCATCGGCAAGCAAACGTTGCTCTACTTCGCGGTGTACAATATCTTCCTTGCCCACTTTATTCAAAAACAGAGCTTTGATAAGTTCTGCATTTGTAAGAGCAATTTTACCCGAATTGAGATTGTTGAATATATCGTGTTCTTGTTCCTCTAAAACATCTCCAACATTGTAGAAAATGAATTTGGTTTGTTCCAAAATCTTATTGCGAAACACCTCGATGTCTATTTTAACATCCTTTGGATTAATCCATTTCTTTTCTTCATCGGTTCGTTTCTCTAAATGAATCCACCTATCTATGAAGTATTTAGCACTCGTCAAATGATATATTTCGATATTATTTTTCTTAATCTCAGTGCTCTTGTCGCAATCTTTGATGTATGACTCTCGCTCGTATTCTATAGATGGACACTTTTCATTCCCCAATGCTTTCAGGATCAAATAAATTGTAGTTAAACGCTGTTGTCCATCAATGACAATCCACTCCCCCTTAAGTAAGGTTTCTACATCTTCGATTGAATTAGCCTGCTTTATTTCAGCAAGCAAATCCTTTTTTCGCTTTTTTACGACTAATGGTTGAAGACAATAGAATTCACCGTCAACACCCTTGTTGAACTCACAAATATCATTTAGTAAGTTTTCAATTTGCAAGTCCGTCCAGCGATATCCACGCTGGTAGCTTGGTATAAAGAACTTCATTCCAAGAAGTTCACTAACAGATTTTAATTCAATATTATTCTCTGCCATATAGTTATAGTTAATTTTTGATGGGGTTATTTTTTATGCAAAGTTACACATTTTTTTCTTAACATCCAAGGCTTCTGTGCAAAACAAGGCGGAAGGCGTGCCTTCCGCCTTACACATCGGCTTACTTGGCCACAAAAACATAGGTTTTGCCACTCACCAGCTTGGCGGTGCCTCCCAGCTTACGGGCGGCAGTCATCAACTCGCTCATGGATTTGTAGGTCTGGCTGTTGCCGTTCGGAAAATTAAGTGTGTACATTTTTCAATCCCTTTTACGTGTCGGGCGCAACTTTTTGGTTTTTAATTTAATTAAATCTGTTATACGTATAAGTTACGTATGTTGCAAAGATACGGTGGCAGTGTGAAAATTGGTGGCACAGTGTCAAAAAAAGCCAACATGCAATGTAGAAGTCGATTGTAAATAGCCGAATAAGCGGCGATATTTTGAAGTTCAACAAAAAGGTTGTATTTTTGCAAAGTGTTTGCAAAAGCCCACAATTCAATTATTTATCTGAAACACACCACACTATGACATTAGAGAACAACATCATAATCTATCAGACTGAGGACGGACGCACGTCGTTGGAGGTGCGCTTGGAGAACGAAAACGTTTGGCTTACCGCCAATCAAATGGCAATGCTTTTTGGCCGCGACGAAAAGACAGTGCGTAAGCATATAAATAATGCAATTAGGGAAGAATTGTCGGATGCTGTGGTTGTCGCAAAATTTGCGACAACCACTCAACACGGAGCCATTGAGGGCAAAACACAGACTCACGATGTCAGTTATTTCAATCTGGATGTCATTATTTCTGTTGGCTATAGAGTGAAATCACAAAACGGTGTAAACTTTCGCCGCTGGGCCAACAGCGTGCTGAAACAATATCTTGTGAAAGGCTATGCCATACACGACCGCATAAGGAAAAAACAGATCGAGGAACTGCGTCAGCTGGTGCAGATGGTGGGACGCACAATGAGTAATCAGCAACTACCCGACAGTATCGAAAGCCAAGACCTGCTCGACGTTGTGGTGGACTACACCTACGCCCTCGACACCCTCGACAACTACGACTATGAGCGACTGAGTATCGGCAACACCACAAAAGCCGAACCGTTCCACGCCACTTACGAAAGTGCCATACAGGAGATATTGCGTCTGCGCGAAAGGTTCGGCAGCTCCGACCTTTTCGGACACGAAAAAGACGGCTCCTTCAAAAGCAGCATCGGGCAGATTTACCAGACTTTCGACGGCATAGAACTCTACCCAAGCGTGGAGGAGAAAGCGGCTGTGCTGCTCTACCTTGTGGTGAAAAACCACTCGTTCAGCGACGGCAACAAACGTATTGCCGCCACGCTTTTTCTGTGGTTTCTGAACAACAACCGCATTTTGTACAACTCCGACGGCTCCAAGCGCATAGCCGACGCCACCCTTGTGGCCCTTACTCTGATGATTGCCGAAAGTCGATCCGAGGAGAAAGACGTGATGGTGAAAGTGGTAGTAAACCTGATAAACAGAAATATAAACGAGTGCGGCGGTTGATATAACGTCCCGGCAAACCGCTTACACTATCGGGTCGCCGCAAAACTTACGCCGCAGGCATTTCCTGCAGTGCAGTCCCATCCACACCTCGTCGAACTGCTGCATGGCCTGGCACACAAGCTCGGGCTCGTCGGTGAGGAGGCCCGCCTCGAAATTGCGTGTGTTGGCGCCTTTCATGCCTATGCCGGCACCGGTAAGGTTGGCGCTGCCGAAATATACCGCACTGCCGTCGAACACCAGCATCTTGAAATGCACACGCGGACAGAGCGCCCTTTCCAAGCCTCTGGCCAACAGCGGATAACGGTCGAAATCGGCGCGGAAAATGGGCCCCGGCTCCTTGGCGTGTATCAGCCTTATCTCCACCTTTCTACGCAAAAGCTGGGAGAGCACCGCCAGAAAAGGCTCGGTGCCCTCCCCCACTTTCACGTACAGGTCCTTGATGTCGGCGGTGCCTATCCACAACGAACGGCTAACGGTGGCCACACGCGACAGCACAAGGTTGTAATGGTCTGTGTTTGAGATATATTGTATCATTGCATATACACATTGTTGTAGTCCATAATGTCGCGTTTTTGGTTGAGCAGGTTCACGCTCTGGCTCATGAGTTGCGAGCGGCGCAGGTCGTGTTGTGCCCACGTTGGATTGTGCGAGGCAAAGGCGGTGAGGGTGTTGAACAACTGCCACACAGTGGTGTCGCTCACGGAATGGCGCATACCGCTGGCGTCGAGGGTGTAGCCGGCCTGCTCGTAGCGTGTTCGGTTTGCCATATATGGGATGAGTTGGGCTGCGTCCTGTTCCTCCACGCCCAATCGCTGGAGCATACGCACTCCAGTGCCCAGCTCGTGCAACGAGGCTTGGGTGTTCATTGCCACACGGGCGTTGCCAAGCATCTTGTTGAGGTTCTGTTTCAGCACCCCGTTCTCGCTGTTGATGGTGAGCATACGCTTGAGCAACTTTTCGTCTTGCAACGAGTTGGTTTGCAGCAATTTATGTTCGCTAAAAGTCGTCATACCGTTGGAGCAGACCAACCTGAGGTAGTAGTTGCCAAAGGCTATCTCGGTGGGATTCCACCGCAGCCACAGGCCGTTGGACTCGAAGGCATCGTCTTTGGCAAACTCCATATATTCGGGATTGACCGAACGCATAAGTATCGACACTTCGGAGCCATCGTTATACTGCACCTCTTCGGGCTCATAACTATTACGGTCCATAAACATCTCGGCGAAATCGAAAAAAGACTCTGGCGGGATAAGGTGGCTTTTGGTCTGGTGTATGTGATTGATAGTGCGGTTTTTCGTGTCGGCCACAAAGATAACGCGGGTGTCGTCGCTGTTGTCGGCCTGTGCAAAGAAATTGCGCAGGTTGGAGATGCCCTTCTCGCCGTAGCTGCGTTGCGCCATCTGGCTCTGCTTGGGCATGATGCCGAGATATTTGTCGATATCGAAAACCATATCGTCGGTGAGTTGCACCACAGCACCGCCGACACGGTAATGGTTGTCTGACTCGGCCACAATTTCGTTTCTCGCCACTTCCTTGTAGGCCACGGGCTGTAGCAGGAAATGGTCTTTTGTAATTTGGTAATCTGTCTGTTGCATAGTCGTTAAGTATTTGATTTGTTGAACAATTTGTCGAATTCGTCGGCAAAATAGCGTATCTGCGACGACACGTTGCTTTGCAGCTTGCGCAGTTTCAGGTCGTCGTTGTATTTCTGTTCGTCGAAAAACACGTCGCCGGTGGCGTTGAGGTTGTAGTAGAGTTTCACGCCCACGTCGCCACGGCGGTGTTTGGAGAAAATCACATAGCGGTCGCTGTAGATGTTTTTGGGGTTGTCCAGCCGCAGCTCCATCATGGCTGTAATACTGTGTTTCAATCGGTTGGAGCCCACAAATGCGCCGCTTTTGGTTACCTGCTGTATGGTTAGGAAAGTGGTGTTCACGCCCCTGTCGTTCTGGGCCTTGTTTTGCTGTTTGATAAGGCACAGCAGCATGCTTTCGGCTTTTTTCATGGTTACCTCCTCCTCCTCTTTTACGATGCCCTGCAGCTCGTAAAACGAGTCGATGGCCACTATGTCCCAGCCACGTTGCATCACTTCGGTAAGGGCGTTCCAATTGTGGGTGTCCTCGTCTATCTGGCTTTCTACAAAAAGGATGTCGAGGTTGCCGAACTTGGGGAAACGTTGCACGTAGATGGCAAGGTCGATCTCGTTCATCTCGGCACTGACAAAAAGGATGCGCGCCTGCGGCTGCTCTTTCTGTATATTGGCAAGCATATCGAGTATAATGGTGGTTTTGCCCACGCCGGGGTCGCCTATAATCATATAGTTAACCCCTTTGGGCAGACCGCTGTAGGAACAGAGCAGCCTGTCGAGGACAGTGCCGGTGCGGTAGTTCTCGAACAGACTGCTGCTGAAATGCAGGTCGCTCATCCTTACAATGTCTTTCATATTATCTGTGTTATGTTTTGCAAAAATAGTGTCAAACTGTGCCAATGCGTGGCACTCGGAGGGTGTTTTTTTTCATCACCTCAGAACAAGCCAAGTATAACACAATTTTTCCGAATAGCAATGGCTAAGTGCCGATTTTAAAAAAACAACCCGTTTCACAACCACCTCCAAATCAATCAGTTCTGGCAGTTGAAACCGATTTTCTTGCGTTTGGAACCTCCGAGTTTTTCGTGGCGGCACATATCCTCAATGGCGTCGATGTCGGGGCGTTTGCCGTGCAGCACCTCTTCCATCACCACCTTACGCACGATGTTGTCTATCTCGCCGCCGGAGAAGTCGTGTTTTTGCGCCAGCTGATGGCACTCGTCGTCGGAGAGCCACTCCAGCTTGCTTTTCCAGATGCTCTGCTTGGCCTCGACTGTGGGCTGGTTGAACTGCACCTTGAAAAGGAAACGACGTGCAAAAGCGCTGTCGAGGTTGTCGGTGAGGTTGGTGGTAGCTATCAGTATGCCGTCGAGGTTCTCCATCTCCTCGAGGATGATGTTCTGTATGGCGTTTTCGGTCTGCGCCACGCTGCTGTTGGTGTTGTTCACGTTCTGGCGACTGCCGAAAAGTGCGTCGGCCTCGTTGAAAAGGAGTATGGGCTTACGTTCCTCTCTCTCGCACATGCTGCGGTAGTTGGTGAAGATGCGTTTCACTAATTTCTGGCTCTCGCCGTACCAGCAGGTCTTGGCGGCGCTGATGTCCACATGGCACACGGCGCGGCCGGTGGCGCGGGCTATCTGCATGGCCGTCTCGGTCTTTCCCGTGCCGGGCAAGCCATGGAAAAGGGCGGTGATGCCTTTGGGCAACGACATCTTGTCGAGACGCTGCTGCAGCTCGGAGAACTTGTCGTCGTCGAGGTTTTGGGTGAAAAGCTCCAGCTGCTTGGTAAGGTCGGCATCGTAAAACATCTGTTTTTCAGGTATTTTGTCAGGATAAATAAGGTTTTTGTTACGTGCTTCGGCCTCGTCGGTGAAAAGGTCGTAGTCCTCCTCCAGAAACAGCCGTTTACCCTTGTCGGTGAGCGAGAGGCTGGCTTCGGAGAACATATTGCCGGAGCTTATCTCCACCAGTCCTGCCTTTTGCAGAAGATGCTGCTGGTCTTTCAGCATCTTGCCTATGGCAAAACGCATGCGATAGTTGTCGTAGATGTCGTTCAACGTGCATTCCAAACCGCTCTCGCGGCGATGGCTTGTGAGAAAATCGTCGCAGATTTCGTAGAACAGCGTGCGGTCCTCGGATTCGGAGAACATCTTACAAACGTTTTTCACGAAAGTGAGCTCGGGGTATTCAAACTCCACCTCCGCCACTTTCTCAAAAAGAAGATGCGTGGGGGCATCCTCGGAACTGCGGCCTTCGATAAGGTCCGACACCATTTTCACGAACTTGTAACGATGGATTTCCTCGCCGCCGAGTTTGCTTTTGTCGAAAGCCTTGCCGCTCATGATAGTCTCTTTCACAATGGGATTGATGACATAATCGGGATTGTTGGAAAAATGGCGGTGATTAGTGACTTGCACAAGGTACTTGTTCTTGACAAGGTAGTCGAAATTTTCAGCCAGAACCATAAACTGCATGTTGTTAAGTTCGAAAAAACTGCACACGTCGTCGGCATCGAAATTATCCCTGTTGAAATTTTTGCTGAAAGCCGCCACAAACAAAGCCGACTGCAATGGGGTAACACCCAGATACTTCGACAGATACACGTTTTGATTAACAACCTCCATCATGGTTTTTGCGGTGAAGGGATTTTTTTTGTCATCTTCGTTGTCGACAAAACGACCATGGCGACACGCCCTTTTCTCCTGCTCCGACAGGGTGTCGGGAGCTATAGTGTTGAGTAGATAGGTTTTGGAGTCCTCCAGCTGCATGGCGAGGTAACTCACTGTCTTCAGAATGTTTTTTGTTTTTTTCATTTCTTTAAATGTTTAAAAAATTACTATACAAAAATATAAACTCGGTGTGCAGAAATATTGCACAGTTTTACAAAATATTGTTCTACAATTTATTACAAATAGCTATTAGTATCATTTTCGTTTTTTGATTGTCGAAATCCGACGTTTTTTCACTCCATTTTTCGGTGTAAAACTAAAGGGAGGCTTGTAGTTTGGTTCGCTGCGCTATCTGACAACTGAATACTTTTTTCTCCTGCTCGCCTACGATTCTGTGTTTAGTGAACAGTGATCAGTGATCAGTGATAAAGATCGGGGTGGTATATCCTGCTCGCTATTGCTCACGTTTTTCTATTTTTTTCTCCTGCTCGCTGACGCTCACGAGATCTTGTAAATCTTGTAGATTGGTTCGCTGCGCTCACATTTATTTGTTATTTGATACGGTGAGTTGAATAGTTGGATAGGCCTTAAACCAGTCTTTACTATTCCCGCGGGGCAACGAGCATTTCAATTTTCAACTTTCAACTTTCAACTTTTTAGGTGTGCCACAAAATTTCACACTAAATTTGTATATTTGCAGTATCGTACCAAAACATTCACAGTTATGACCAAAGACCTGATACGCAAATATATATGGCTTATCGACCATATCCAAAAAGAAGGCGTGGAGGGCGTTACCTACGCCGACATCGCGCAGAGATGGAAAGAATACACCGGAACGCCGTACGCCAAACGCACGTTCCACAACCATATCAACGCTGTTTACGAACTTTTCGGCATCGAAATAAAATGCCTCAAAGGCAAAAACCTGAACAGGTACTACATAAGCGACAACAGCGACTTTAAAGACATTTCGGGTTTTAAAAACTGGCTGCTCGACGCCATGTCGCTGAGCTGCGCGCTGGAGGTGAAAGAGCCGCTGAAAAAACGCATTCTGCTGGAGGAAGTGCCATCGGGACGCGAAAACCTTACGGACATACTGGAGGCCATGGGCAACGGCAAAACATTGACATTCACCTACAAAGCCTTTTGGATGGACGGCGACAAGGAATCGACGTTCTACAACGTGGAGCCATACGCGCTAAAGATGTTCAAACGGCGCTGGTATCTGCTGGCCAAATACGGCGACGGCCCGCTCAAGACCTACGCCCTCGACCGCATGAGCAATATCGACGAGGAGTTCAACAATTTCACCCCTCCCGAAGATTTCGACGCCGAGGAGTTTTTCAGCACCTGTTTCGGCATTATCAGCGACCAAAAAGTGGAACCGGAAATAATATACCTGAAGGTGGACGACTTTCAGGCCAAATACCTGCGGTCGCTGCCCCTGCACCACTCGCAGAAAGAGGTGGAACAAACCAATGATTACACGGTGTTCAGCTATTACCTGCGCCCGTCGTTCGATTTTGTGCAGGAGATATTGCACCACGGCGATACTATGGAAGTGCTCAAGCCCGAGAGCCTGCGCGCAGAGGTAGCACGCATCGCCAGAGTGATGGCGGAGAGAAACTCTTGACAGTTCGGAAGTCAGAGTTCGGAATTTTTCTCCTGCTCGCTGGCGCTCGCGAGATCTTGTAAATCTTGTTGATTATTTTGTTCTCCTTTTCGCCGTTGGCGAAAGAAATCTTTTTAATCTTGTAAATGAAGAAAGGTCCAATGGCCCTTTCGACAGCCCGAAGGGCGGAGAACACATTCGCTTAGCTCACATTTTTGAATCTCGGGTGGCCTCCCCTACAGTTTTTCCAGCCAGTGGGAGTCATTACACAAAATATGTTACATAAAATATGTAATCGCAAAAACACCTTTGTTTATGTGGGTTTGCGAGAGGGAAAGTGTAGCGGTTGGGGGCATAAAAAAGGCGGAGCCAAGGCTAAGCCCCAAAGGAGGTAATCAACACGCAACTATTTTCATCGGTTTTAGAGCTTTCAAAAAAACAAGTTTTCCGCTTACTAGTCTCTCCCCGAAAAGGGTTTTTTCCAAACGATGGCACAGGACGTTTAACTTCAAATTTTGCGGAAACAATAATTTTTTGCAAAAAAGATTTTGCGGAAACAATAATATTTTGCAAAATAAATTTTGCGGAAATAAAAAAAAGTCGTATCTTTGCACTCGCATCCAATGATATAACAATATGCATTTCAAAAGAAAAATATACGATGAAATGCTCCGCTGGAAACGAGAAAAGGGCGGGAAAACCGCTTTGCTCATAAAAGGAGCCCGTCGCGTTGGAAAGACGACCATTGTGAAAGAGTTCGCACAAAGGGAGTACGACTCTTACATTTTCATAGACTTTTCGAACGTGTCAAAAAACATCAGTTCGTTATTCGACGACATGAGCGATTTGAACTACTTCTTTCTTCATTTGCAGACAGAAACGGGAGTTGTGCTTCACAAAAGGCGTTCTGTCATTGTTTTTGACGAAGTCCAACTAAAGCCATTGGCAAGGCAGTCCATCAAACACCTTGTGGCCGACGGCCGTTACGATTATATCGAAACAGGTTCGTTGCTCACTCTGAAGAAAAATGTAAAAGACATTGTTATCCCGAGCGAAGAGACTCGACTCACAATGCATCCACTTGATTTCGAGGAATTTCTATGGGCGACAGGTAACGAGACGGGCTTGGACTTTATTCGTCTGTTTTTGGATATGAAAAAACCTTTGGAACAGTCGCACCGCAAAATAATGCGCAACCTTCGTCTTTATCTTCTTGTAGGAGGCATGCCGCAATCCGTCGACACATACCTCTCCAACAACAATTTTCAAGATGTTGACGAAACAAAACGCGGGATAATATCGCTTTACGACGACGATTTCCGAAAAATAGACACAAGTGGCAAAGCATCGCGATTGTTTTTTAATATTCCAGGACAACTCAACCACAATGCCGCCCGGTACCATATTGGCAGCGTGGTGGGACAAAATAACGAGAACACACAAACGGTAATAGCCGATATGGCAGATAGTTTGGTGGTTTCTTTAGCCTACCACGCCAACGATCCAAACGTGGGTATGGGCTTGAGCAAGGACATAAACCTTTACAAAATGTTCCTTTGCGACACCGGACTGTTCGTCACCATGGCCTTTTGGGACAAATCTCAAACAGAAAATGTTATATACCAGCAACTTCTGTCGGACAAACTGCCTGCAAACCTTGGCTACGTGTACGAAAACCTTGCGGCACAGATGCTGCTAGCCGCTGGCAATCAATTGTATTACTACACATTCCCCGATGGGAACAAGCACAACTACGAGATTGACTTCATCATTTCACGTGGCAACAAACTATGCCCAATTGAAGTCAAATCCTCCGGCTATCGCACACACAAGTCGTTGGATTTGTTTTGCGAAAAATACTCATCCCGCATAGGCAACCGCTATCTATTGTACACCAAAGACTTTCAACGCGACGGCCAAACGCTGTGTGTGCCTTTCTATATGGCTGGATTAATATAAATTCACCTATTCCTGCACTTTAACTATTATTTATGGCAAAACGGCTGAAAAGTGTTTTTCAAAAAATAAGTATCAGAAGAAAAACAAGGCGGAGCCGAAGCTCCGCCTTTATTATAAATTTATTCGATTAACCATTTCAATTTACTGAAAAAATTAGCAATTTGTTTAGTAATAGATGGTATTGAACCGATTAGTTTATTCAAATCATTGTCTTCCAAGAAAAAGATAACAATTTCACACTCTTTTACTCCTTTATTTGTAACATTACCAACGATTAAATTAGAAATTTCCGGAAAAGTAGCAATCTTTTGTCTCAAGCTATCTCGATGTTTCATTTTTAATTTTTTCTCATATTCATTTTTAGGCTCTGAATAGAGATTTAATCTAATATAAAATTTATCAGAGCGAATGTCAACTCTCCAAAACAATTTTTCCCAATAACTACCTCCATCATATTCTTTTTCTTTTATATCAATTTGGGTCCAAGGTCTACCATAACTAGTACCGTTACGTATTTCTAAATAATCACAATTCTGTTCATCCATTTCACGAACTATGATATCACAAAGATATTTTTGCGCTTCATCTCCCCACAGAATAGAGTAATCTTGTTCTTTAAACAATTTGTTGTGGAAACTATTGTTTAAATTAATAAATGATTCATTTATATATTCATAGTACATTTGTATAATTGGGTGTAGAGTAACGCAACCCTTAATGGCCGATGAAATCATTTTTGCTGTAACAATATCGTATCCCAATTCAGATACATATTGTTTTTCTTCTACATTAATGTACGCTAGTTTAAGGTATAAGTATCGATAACAATTTGGAAATTTGTTTTTATAGTCCTCTAATTGAGTGCCGTGATAAGAACTTCTTGTCTTGTCTTCAAATAAAACAACTTGTTCTGATTCATCATCACTAAAAATGAAACTAAGAAATACGTCAACGTTGTTTTTTTGTCTCTCCAAACTTATTTTACTAACAGGTCTCCCCCTGTCTTCCTCTTTCAATACAATATTGTCAAATAACTCTTGTTTTGCAGTTTCATACCTATTATCAGAATCAAGAAAGTAGAAAAGCCAAACAATAAAAGCATCTGTACTCAACTCTTTCGTTGCATGATAAAAAATGTTTGTATTTGTATTCTTCATTTTTTACAAAGGACTTCTAATTAAACTTGTTTTTTCCTCGCCCCCCTTCCCTGCCGAAGTCTATTAAACAGTGTCGGGTGAAACGATTTTGCAAAGTTACATTTTTTATTTTATTTCTCCAAATATTTTTTGCCGTGCATTATATATATATATCAATGAGTTACAAAATTCAACATCATTTGAAACATCTTAAAAAAGGCGGGGACGAGGCTCCGCCGGGAAATCTAAGAGGTCACTTGGTCATCCTCCTTCTCGAAAGGATTATTGGATATTCCTATTAACCTTTTTTCGCTTTTTTCAATCCCTTCTACAAAATTTGTCCATACCCATGAGTTGTCATTGACATCAATCGGTTTTTGAGGCACATAAAAAGGAATAATGTGCATAAAACCTCCATATCCTACTAATTTATAATGCATTGGGTCATCCATGCTCTCATAAGGGAAAACATAACCTCCGTGACGAGCCTTTTTGCAATACATATAAGTAACAACCTGATACAAATCTTCACGCCCCACACCGTTATTCAAGTGTTTATATTTGGCATCAAGGATGAAATCGTCTTTCCAAAAGTCGGGATAAAGCCGACGACTATTTTTGCCGATTGCATCATCACCAGATTTATTTTCAAACATTCGAAAACCATCTATTTGATTTTTATTTTGAGGGTGATTGAACTCCAAAGGTCTTAATATCGTATTCAAATACTCCTCCCAAAGCCAAGCCCCATCGAACAAAACACCATAAACCTTGTCTTTCTCCTGTCCGTATTTGAGGGATTCGTGGCGGAGAATACGCAGACAGAGGTTTTGCAGCTCCGTGTATGCCGAAAAATAAGGATGGCGAACCGGACGCAAATTCTGGTTGATGACTTTCATACGTTCCCGAACGTTGTACGATTGTGTGGCAAGATTTATTTGCATCACACAATTCTTGGTTTCCGGGTCGTTGTTCAGAATATTTGCGCCAAACTCTTTGGTACGTATGTATTCGATTGTATGACGCACCAGCTGAGTAACCTCGTTGTCGTAGCTGTGTTCACGAGTGGAATAAGCAACGGTTCCTCGGAAAGGAATATTTTCGCGGATATGCCGATTTACGTCAATCGGTCCCCGAATGTTGGCATCGTTGTATTCAAATCTTCTGTATTTTTTGAACAGTCCCTGTGCAAGTGCCTTCTTCAAGAAGTGAGGGAACAGGTAAAGAAGAAAATCGAAAATGTCCTCTTGTCGGGTGGTGTGTTTTATATCGAACAAATTGATAGAAAACACTTTCTGGAGCATATAATGAAGGAAATAGTCGTCCCCGTCCTCTTTGGCAAAACGCGATTTGATGTCCAATTGCGTGTCATTCACTCCAACAAAGCCCATAATGTTTCCCGTGGAGATTTCATCATTACGCATAGAGATAATACAGTTCTCACTGATTTCATCGCCATAACGGTGCAAATCTCTTGGGAACACCAAAAGATTGGGGTTGTCTTCTAAAGAGAGTTCGCCAATTTTTATGTCGGCAATTTTCAACAAATTTGCCTTGTCCGAATCAGGGACCTTACTCCTGCTGTTGTCCGTTATCTGAATCAGACTCATTGTCGTAAGCCGCTTTTAGAGTTTTCAATTTTTCTTCCAATTTCTGCATACCTCTAAGATATTCACGAAGAAGTCCTTCAAGATGATTTTTCCACAACTGCTGGAAATTACCGTTGTAGTTTTTCAGTTTTAGAAAATATGCGGGACCAATGTGATAAGCGGTAGAAAGTCCTTCGATACTCTCAATAGCTTTATTCAGGTTTTTCATACGGTTGATAGCTATTTCCTTTTGTGGCAGTTCATCAAGCATTTCAACTCTATCCATAGCTTTGATCTCCTTGAACGCAAACCTGCGGCGAAAAGCAAAATCCATACTCTCCACGCTGCGGTCAATGTCGTTCATGGTACCAATGATATAGACGTTTTCGGGAACATAAAAACCTTTTTTGAAAATGTCGCCATCCTCCACGATGTTCTGGTACTGAGTTTGCATGCGCCCCTTTTCGCCACGATACCCTGGGTCAATGGAAAAGAACAATTCTCCAAAGATTTTTGATATTTCGCCTCGGTTGATTTCGTCGATGATGAAGACGTATTTTTCCACATTTTTATTCTCTTGACCAGCTGAATAATCCTTCAACCCCATATTTTTTTTCAAGTAACCAACTATGGCCTTTCTATAGTTATCATGACCACCGCTTGGCACTCCTTTTAATCCGCGATAAATATTATATAGTTGCTCTTTCGTAAAGAACTTGGAATGTCCTCTTATTTTTTCAGCCATTCCAATTGAGCCATCGCTCGAATACAATCTTTCTGTTAATCCAGTGCCATAAGAATTTAATTCTATACGAATATTCCTCGCACCGGTCAATAGGGGTATTTCAATATATGGATTATCTTCTAAATGGGCTATTAGTTTATCCCATACCTCATCAAAATTGTCGCAACCACCTACAAACGTTGATCTGACAGCATTCTTACAAAAGGTTTTAAACACACCGTCCTTTCTTTCAAACCCAACATTCCCGTCTTCATCTTGCATAGGCCTTAAGCCCTCAACAAAATCTGTGTAGTCGTAAGACGGGTGGAATTGGACGAAACCACATTGTTCGTTGAATTTGTTTTCCTCTTCTGGATTCAAATTTTCTTTGATTTCCCCGAAAATCATTTGCTGAGCAATTTGTTTTGCAAGATAGGTTTTACCTGTGCCAGGAGCACCGGTGAGGATGAGGTTGTGGTTAGAAATTAAAACATTGACTAATGCCTCAACCTTCTTTGAGTTCTCTTCGTTATTTAAAGCTTTCATATAATTAATCTTTGTTTCTTTTATTCTTTCATCTAAGTTTTCTTTTAACGCTTTTAATTGTTTTTCACATTGTTTGGGTTGTATGTCAATATTATTTTCTCTCTTAAATTTTCCCCAATTTCTATTAATATAACCGTTAATATTATCTAGCCCACAATCTACAATTCCAGGCGCTCCTTGACCACCCTGCGACATAAGATTATCATCTTTGCAAAAAGAATCCCAATCAATCCATGTGACGGGAAATAGAGAATTTGAATAATCAAATTTAGAATCATAACAATAAGTGAATTCATCAGGTATTTCCGCTATTCCTTTTATTTGATTTCCTTCTAATGCTAATATTATGTCTCCAGACTTAATCTTTCTGAACAACTGATTAAAAGTATTTTTCCCACCTTGTGAACCATAAGTTATTCGTGGAAAATATTCTTCAATATCTTCCGATGGATCTAGTAAAAAAGTTAAATCCCCAAACTCACTCCAACCTTGTGCCACAACGTGACGTTGTTTTAATTCTTCATAGGTTGCATAGTTTGTGTCAACTCCTATTTTTTTTATTCCCATTTTGTGTAATATATTAATTAACGACTAAAAACATAAATAAAAATTTCGCCTATCTTATCCTGCCGAAGTCCATTAAACAGAATCCGAAGAAAACGATTTTGCAAAGTTACAAATTATTTTGTAATTTTCAAAGCTTTTTTGCTGTGCGTTATATATACATATCAACAAGTTACAAAAGGATGATATAGCTTACAATCTCATAAAAAAGGCGGGGCCAAGGCTCCGCCTTTGGAGAGAAAATCTATTTTTCTTTAAAAAAATCGTGTATTATCTTGAAATCATCAAGAATCGCATTCAAATTATCGTTAGTCAAACCAAGTTCTCGGGTGTAATACTTTCTGGCATGTTCTTTCTGCAACTCGATTTTTCTACTTAACTCTTTCAGCAATTTCGAATTAGTAATATCCCCGTTTTTCTGTTCCAAACAACAACTAACAGTGTCAAACTCATCACTCAGTTCTAAATAAAGAAAATAATTTGACCCGTTTTTACTTAACTCCGTTACCAACGGATACTTTTGGGGATTTTTGTCTTTGAAGGGTTTTACACCTTTATCACGGTTCCACTCATCAATTTTTGATTTAATCAAATCATAGATATAATTCGGGAAATCATCTAAAAGTTTCTTCGTTTTGTTGTATCCATCAGAAACTTTTCCTAGGTCTTTCTCGAATTCTTCATCGAAATAATTTTTCAATTCTTTTTCCATTTTGTCTCCTTTTTTTAATATTTGTAAATAATTGATATATTGTTTTAAAGCACTTTCCAAAATAGTTTCGTTCCGGGCAATGCTGATGTTTTTTTCCAACCACGGCAATATGTCGTATAAATATGAAAGATTGCAAAAACGGGTGGAAAATTCGGTTTTTTGACGTGGGCCGCTCCAAGTGTCAGCACTTGGTTTTTGGTAATATTTTGTCAGATAAACGATATATAGATTGTCCTTTTTAATACCTTTTTCCTCAACTTTTTCGATGTACCTGTCCAGCTGCCTATCCTGATCAACTGCCCCGCATACCTTATTCTCAACTATTATTGCGTTCTCTCCGGTTAAAATCAGCACATCTATCCTGTCCTTCTCCTGAGTTATTTCGGGAGATGCAACCATAATTTTCGAAAAATCGCACTCTAACACTTTCTGTTTATCTTTTATATACTCCAACAATGAGTCCAGAAAAACATATTTACCTTCTTCTTTATATTGCAGGAGTTTAGCCAATATACGGCTGTGTGCGTTCTCGTTTATATGCAACTCCTCAATAATATTGAGATGATAGGGTTGTTTCTTTTTTACTTCCTCTAATTTTTCTGAGTATTCTTTCGCCAACGCTATAATATCAGCATACTTTACATTTTTTTTAATTTTACTCATTTTGTGGATTTAAATTAGAAATACAATTTTGTAAAGTTACAAAATACCATTAATTTTCAAAACCTTTTTGCCGTACACTATATATATCAACAAGTTACAGTGCCACACCCCAGTTGTCGGCCACGTTTTTTTCGGTGGTGGAGAGATAAATCTTTTGAATACTTAAAGGCTAGCGGCGCCAGCCTTTAATTTGTTGACAACTATACAATTATTTTTTTCAACTATTTAATTGTATTCAACACTTCAAAAAAGGTCTCTTTTAGCTGTTTCAAATTCGCATTACTAAGCAGCCACGTGCATTCATAAGTATGTTTATCCTCATTAAAACCTTCTTTACATTTATCTTGCAGTACTTTTTTGATTTTCTTGACAGTATCGTTTGTTTCACTTATATTATTTTTAGTATCTTCTACCTGAAACACACAATAAATGTTTTCAAGATTTTGGTATGGTTTCGCAAATTTAATATACAAAAAATAGTCTTGAGAGCCCACCCCTTTGCATTTGACTACCAGAGGATTATACTCCGGCTCAGCTTCTTCTTTGTATAATTCGATTTTATCTGTTTCCTTTATTTCTTCTTTCCATTTGCATATTTCTTCTACAATAAGATTTCTTTTATATTCAACTATTCCGTCATTGAACTCCGTCAAGCTATTGTGTGTTTCAACAACTTTATCAACGTCTTTAGAAAATCCATTGTTTTCAAAGAATTGTTTCATTTTTGCTTCCATTTTGTCCTCGTTTTTAAGAATTTGTAAATAATTTGCATATTGTTCTAATGCACTTTTTAATTCGGTTTCTTTTTCGTCAAGTTTGTCCTTGACATCATTTAGCCATTGCAAAATGTCAATCATATAAGAAAGATTACAAAAGCGGGCCTTGAATTTCCCTTCTTCGACCTTGGAGCTCCAAGTATTTTTTGTGGGACTTTGATAATATTTTGTCAAATAAACGATATAAATATCACTTTTACCATAGCCTTTACCCTTTACCTTTTCTACATATCTGTGCAACTGTTTTTCCTGATCGTTGGCGCCACATATTTTATTTTCGATTATTACTGCCTGTTTTTCACCTAAAACGAGCACGTCAATCCTGTCTTTTTCCTGAGTGATTTCTGGAGAAACAACATTTATTTTCGAAAAATCACAACTAGAGCCATTCTTATCATTGATATACTCCAACAATGACTGCAGAAAAACATATTTTCCTTCATTGTCTTTATATTGAAGAAGTTTAGCCAATATACGGCTGTGTGCGTTCTCGTTTATATGCAACTCCTCAATAATATTGAGATGATAGGGTTGTTTCTTTTTTACTTCCTCTAATTTTTCTGAGTATTCTTTCGCCAACGCTAGAATATCAGCATACTTTACATTTTTTTTAATTTTACTCATTTTTGTTGATTTAAATTAGAAATGCAATTTTGTAAAGTTACAAAATACTATTAATTTTCAAAACCTTTTTGTCGTACACTATATATATCAACAAGTTACAGTGCCACACCCCAGTTGTCGGCCACGTTTTTTTCGGTGATGGCGGCTATGTCGGTGTAAACAGCGTCGAAAAACTCGCTAAAGGCTTTGGGCTGACCGCCGGCTTTGGCGTAGTCGTCCATGCTGCGGGTCTCCACAAAGTCGAGCGCGCTGCCCTCGAGCTGCTCCAACAGACGGGTTTCCAGCTCCTTGCCGGCTTCCTCGAACCCGAAAGGCTCCACCAGCACCATGCCCGCCTTGCAGCCTTTGGCAAGCAGTGCCTTAAGGCCTTTCACGGCACTGTCCATAGTCGTAGCACGCAGGGCCGACATCACCACCACCGCAACACAGTGGGTAACAGCGGATTGTGCGTTATCGGCAGGCAGCACGGCGTTCCATTCTGTGTGCACGGCCACGTTTTGGGCGGCGCATTTCTCTTTCAGTATTTTCTCCAACTGTCCGTGGCTGTGGTCATCGCACAGCACCACGGCAAACGATTGTTTTTGTTGTGTTTGGTTCATTTTTTGTTTTTTTATGTTACTTTCATTTTATCAATATATCATCGAAACGGTCGAAATGCATTAGTTCCAAGAATGGATTAGGGTTGATTGGAACGCGCTTGACAAGCACGTCAAATTCCGACAAGCTTTCTTGCTCCGAAACGCGATTGCCTTCGGCATCGGTTACACCATGTTTTGAACAATAGTCGCCCACGACATCTTTAAGGCGAATGTCCAACTCCGGAAATCTAGCACTACCTCCGGTCAATGCTATGCGTTTTGTCTTGAATAATATATCGTATGCCATCTCGGGAGGGATGCTTTCAAGAACTTCCATCACCGCCATGTCAATTTTTCTCAGCAGCTCTTCATTAGGCAGTTCAATGTCCATGCAAAATATCACAATGTTCTCAAGCTTATTAGTGTCGGGGTTCATACCAACAATTTCCTTAGCACCTGTAACGTTTTCTTCCATTAGTCTGAAACCGATATCCAACATGGCTTGTTCGGCATGTTCTTCGTCAACAAGTAGGTTGTGCCTTTTCAGCAAATACTCGCAAGTATTTTTTGTAAACAATTTTCCGGCGAAGGGTAGCGTTTTGCTAGTAACGATGCCGCCGAGGGCTATCACCGAAATTTCGGTAACTCCACCGCCACAACGGACTATCATTTTTGCCTCGGGTTCGTAAATGTCGTAACCCAAGCAAATGGCTTCGGCCAATGGTCGGTAGATAAAACGTACATCCTTGGCACCCGTTTCCTGCAACGCCTCACGCAACAGGTCGATCTCTTGTGTGGAGAAAGTGGCAGGTACAATCATCAGCATTTTGGAAATTTCACTGCCTTGAAAAAGTAGTTTCTTACGTTCCACAACCATCTCTCTTACAAGATATTGGGCGGCTTCTTTGTCCGCTATTTCCCCCGCCACCAACGGACGCACAACGGCATCGCCATCCTGCAAATCAAAATTGTTACGTTCATCGCCAATTTCGACAAATTTGCCATCACGTTTGACAACGGCAGTCGAAGATCCATAACGTTCCCAAGTTGGGAAACCTTGTCTGAAAAAGAGCGAACAATATGTGTTTCCCAATTCAAATATCGCATTAAGTTTTTTGTCGTTACGATAATCTCTATACATCTCCAACAGCTCAATCAGTCTGTCAAGTTTGTCATTGTCTAAACGATGATCGAATCTCAACGAAGAAAAAAGGCGCAAACACTCTTTGTCTCCAACCGTTTCCACATAATAATTGTCTATAGGAATCCAAAAGTCTCCTGTTACTTGTTTTTTCATTGTTTTTTAATGTTTTGGTTAATAATATGATTTTTATAAATGAGCCTGTCGTTCGGTCATTGCATTAAAACATTCTGGCATAGGCGTGAGGCTGCAACTGCGTTTCAACTTATTTAATTATTATTCGAAGCACCAATTTTCCTCCAGCAAGTTTTTATAAACCACACTACGTTCCATAAAGGAGTTGGCAATGGCGTTGCTGATTACGGGTTTCTGGTTGCTGACACGTTCTTTCTCCGACCACCACAGGTATGCCGCCATCACGCACTGCTCCATAGGGATGCCGTAAGGTGCAAGAAACACGCCCCGTTCGTTCAAAATGCCTTCCAAAGCCGCGTTGCCCATGGTGATGTTCTGGCCGAAAAGGCCTAAAGCCAGTCTGCCGATAAAATCATAAACTTTGTCGTCAAAAGATTCTTTTTTCATTGTTTTTTTACTTTTTTAATTGGTGGTTCCTTTTTCGCCTAACTTCCTGACGCAGAGCGAACCACAACATCTCCGCGCGTCGGTTTTCTCGTCTTTCGACACTGCAAAGATACCATCGCGCTGTGCAAATCCGTGGCACAGCATAGCCAGGGCCTTTCTACCAAAGGAAATGCAGAACTGATTTTTTTTTTACAAAAACGACACAAAAACGAGCTTTTTTGATGTAATTTGGCCATGCGAGTGTGCATAACAAAAAGTGCCGGCTTTATTTCCGGCACTTTTTCTGCTGTTACTTTTTTGGCACAAAAACGTAGGTTTTGCCATTAACAATCTTTGCCATGCCTCCCATATCACGTGCGGCTTTTGTCAGGTCGCTGACGGAGGCGTAGGTCTGGCTCATTCCGTTCGGAAAATTTAAAGTGTACATAATCTTTTTGTTTAAATTAAACTTTATTTTACGCCTGCAAAAATACTCCAATCCCGCCACTCAGCGCAGGTCTAAATAAAGTCCAAATTGCAACAGATTAGCAATTAGCCATATACACAGATTCCAAAAAGAAGATTTTGGCTGAAGCCAGCGCAAAAAGCTCCGCCACAATCACCGCCCCATCAGTACTTTGCAACGTTCCACCACTCGCAGAAAGAGGCTGTAAACCTCGTCCTTGTCGTTGCAGTATTTCCACACGCAGCTTATGTCGTACTCTGGCAGAAGGTTCTGTTTCAGGTCGTTGAGAACGAGGTTTTGGCCGTATCTTATTCGTTTGCCGCTCTTGGTATCCATAATCAGAGCCTGGCAATACATGCCTTTGCCGTCGGTATCATCGAAAATATATACGCACAGCGCTGTTTTGTCGGTAAGCGGAAACGACACATCGGTAAAGGTGGACACACCTACATATTGGTTGGGCTTAAGGTCGGGGAAACGCTTGGCGGTATTTTCCACCCAGTCGGGAAAAGGCGCGTCGAAAAGGGCATCGTATGCGAACAACTCTGTATCGGTTGCGTAGTAAGGCTTTGAATTGGCAAAAAACCAAACTCCTGCCACCAAAACAGCGGCCAGCAATGCAGCCACCAACGAAACTCCCGCAATGTCGGCTCTGCGCAAGGCCTTTTCCACAGCCTTTGCGGAGGGGTAACGCTTTTGCGGATCGCTTTTGGTGCAACGCCGTGCCACGTGGCAATAGCGGTGCGGGAAAAGTTCTTTCAGCAAAACTCCGAAAGCATAGATGTCGGCACGGGAGTCCACAGCCACGCCGGGCCGCATCTGCTCGGGGGCGGCATAGGCTTTGGTATATGCAGGGCCCTTAAGAACGGCATAGTCGTCGCTGTCGGCCAAACCGAAGTCTATCAGCTTCACATTGTCGCCGTTGCGGGTAACAAGTATGTTGGAGGGCTTGAGGTCGCGGTGAACTATCTGCTTGGCGTGACAGTAGTCCAAGGCCTCCAGCAGCTGCAACGCCACTTTCTTACGCAGTTCGCGCGAGGGACGCTCGGCAAGGAAATCGGACAACGGACGGCCGTTAACATAGTCCATTGCAAAGCAGATGCCCAGCTCGGGATGCTCCTCCATGCGGTAGGCGCGCACTATGTTGTCGTGGTCGAGGCGCGAGGCGATGTCGAACTCCTTTTGCAGCAGGGTTCGGAAAACGGGGTCGGACTGCCGGTCGGGTTTTATGCCCTTCAGCACCTCCCAACGGCCGTTGCGACGCACTTTCACCACACGGCTGTATCCCCGCGACTGGATTTCCTCGAAATCGCCGCCACCGTCCGAAGCACTGAAAGACACCACGTTAACGTAGTCGGATATGCTGTTTTCATTGTTTTCCATCGCTGCAAAAATACGAAAAATTTCCAACCAAACACAAATAAATATTTAGACCTTATTTGGACCTCCCATGCCATTTTTTTTCTTTACCTTTGCAGAAATGAAAACAACTGCCCATGGACACACAAAACACACATTTTGAAACACTTAAATCGCTCGTTGAGAAAATCCTGTCGCATCCGCTGAAAACGAGCAAGGATTTTGCCGAACTTCATGACAAGATGCAGGAAAGTAATGGTGAAACTCTCGGAACAACCACTCTGAAACGCATTTGGAACTACATTGGCGGCGACAACGCTTTACGCGAAAGCTCCCTCGACATTCTATGCCAATTTGTCGGCTACCCCGACTGGAGCACTTTTCTGGCCGACCACTGCGGCGACGAAGACCGTGAATCGTCGAACTTTGTGCTGCTACAGACGTTGCGTGGCACCGACTTACGGACAGGCGACCGAATCGAACTGCGCTGGAACCCCAACCGACGGCTTTTAGCACTTCATAAAGGCAACGGTGTTTTTGAGACATTGGAGTCGGAAAACTCCAAGATAACCGTCGGCACCACATTCCACTGCGAACGATTCACCATCGGACTGCCGCTGTTCATCGACATACTCCGCCCCGACACCCCGCCAGCCCTCTACCAAGCCGGCAAAAAAGGCGGAATCACCAAGATAAAAGTGATTAGTGATGAAGAAAGGTTCAGTGAACCTTTCGATAGCACGAAGCGCGGAGAATAAAATAATTGGTGATTGGTCCTCAGGACAAAAAGTTTCTTTGTAAAGAAAGAAAATTGCCAAAAAGTTTCTTTATAAAGAAAAAAATCCACAAAAAGTTTCTTTGCAAAGAAAAAAAATGTGCCCTGTTGCCGAGAAAAAAAACAATTCCGAACTCCGCATTCCGAACTCCGCATTGAAAAAAAAATCGTATATTTGCAACAGAGTGCGATGTGGCAAAACCTATCGCAAGTAGTTTATTGTAAATAAGTTAGAAAATAAAACACACGACTGATGTCATTACTTTCCATACGCAACCTGCACGCCTCGATAGGCGACAAGGAGATTCTCAAGGGTGTGAACCTCGAAATCAACGAGGGCGAAGTGCACTCCATAATGGGTCCCAACGGCAACGGCAAAAGCACCCTCGCCGCCGTTATAGTGGGCAACAGCAAATTCACCGTAACCCAGGGCGAAGTGATTTTCAAAGGCAAAAATATCCTTGACATGCCCGTTGAGGAACGTGCCGCCGAAGGTCTTTTCCTAGGATTCCAGTACCCCGTGGAGATTCCGGGAGTGAGCATAAGCAACTTTATGCGCACCGCCGTCAACGAGCAACGCAAATACCGCGGCCTCGACCCCCTCTCAGGAAGCGAGTTTTTCAAACTGATGGAAGAGAAAAAGCAGATAGTGGAACTCACCTCGAACCTTGCCAGCCGCTCTGTTAACGAAGGTTTCTCGGGTGGCGAGAAAAAGAAAAACGAGATTTTCCAGATGGCTATGCTCGACCCCAAACTGGCCATCCTCGACGAAACGGACTCCGGCCTCGACATCGACGCACTGCGCATCGTAGCCAACGGCGTCAACAAGCTGCGCCGCCCCGACAACGCCACCGTCGTCATCACTCACTACCAGCGTCTGCTCGACTACATAGTGCCCGACTTTGTGCATATCCTCTACGAAGGTCGCATAGTCAAGACCGGCGACAAAAACCTCGCCCTCGAGCTGGAGAAAAAAGGCTACGCCTGGATTAAAGAAGAACTCGAAAACTCAGCCAAATAACCATGACCACCACCGAACTGATACTCAGCAAAACAGCGGCATTGTCCACCGGCGACGGCCCGCAGAGCCTTGCAGCCCTGCAACGTCAGGCCGCCGATTTCCTTGCCGAAAACCGTTTCGCTTTCCGCAAAAACGAGGTGTGGCGCAACGTGGATTTCGGCGAGTTTATGGACGACGAGCTCACATCTCCCCTGCCCGACAACTCGCGGCAAACCTCGTTCAGCTGCGACATCCCCAACCTCGACACCACCAAACTCACCGTTTGCAACGGATATTATAAGGCCAACGCACAGGACAGCATTCCCAACGGCGTGATAATCTGCAGCTTGCGCGAATCTTTGGACAAACACCCCCAGCTGGTGGAGAAGGTGCTCGGACAAACAACTCCCGTCAACAACAGTTTCCTTTCGGCCAACACCGCCCTCTTCACCGACGGCGTTTTTATCTACATCCCCGACGGCGTTACAGTGGAAAAACCGCTCCAGATACTCAGCGTGGCGGATTACGACAAACCGATGCTGCTGCAGACGCGCAACCTCGTGTATATCGGCAAAAACAGCCAGCTCACCCTTATCCACTGCGACGACTCGTACAACCACAACCGCTGTTTCTCCAACACCGTCACCGAGATTGTCATCGACGAGGACGCCCGTCTGGACCACTATAAGATGCAGAACCTCAACGACAACTCCGGACTTATCAACCAGACTTTCGTGCGTATGCGCCAAAACTCATCGCTGCTCTCCAACGGAGTATCGTTCAACGGCGGCAACATACGCAACCACAACGAGATACGTATGGACGGCGAACACTGCAACGTGCAGGTGCACGGCCTTTACCTGATGGACAAGGAACAGAAAATTGACAACTACGTGTACGTGGAGCACAGCCACCCCAACTGCGACAGCTACGAGCTTTTCAAAGGCATCCTCGACGACAACGCCCACGGCAGTTTCAACGGACATGTGCTTGTGTGCGACGGCGCCTTCAAGACCAACGCCCAACAATCGAACAAAAACATACTGCTCACCGACAAGGCCACCATCAACTCCAAACCTTTCCTCGAAATCTACAACGACGATGTGAAATGCTCGCACGGCTCCAGCATAGGCCAGCTCGACGAACAGGCACTATTCTATATGATGCAGCGCGGCATACGCCGACACACAGCCACCACACTGCTGATGTTCGCTTTCTGCGACGAAGTGCTGAAAGACATCAACATAGCACCGCTACAGCAACAGCTGCGTGAGATGGTGCGACGCCGTCTGCAAGGCGAACTCACCTCCTGCGACAACTGCGTAATAGGCTGCAACACAAACGATTGCCATTTCCCCATCGACACATCGCGGCTATGACACGCAAGGCGCTCCTGACACTGACATTCCTGCTGTCGTTGGCCGTTTTACACTCTCAAAACAACATCGACTACCTGCTCAACTGCCAGTGCGGAACAGCCCTTACATCCAGTCAGACCGACGACCTGCGTCAGGCCTTCGAGCTTTACAACGCCAAACGCCTCACTCAGAGCATACGTATTGCCCGTCAGGTGATGAAACAGGCGCCGCAATCGCCTCATCCTTACTTCCTTATGGGACTCATCTACGCCAAGCGCGAGAATCTGATGAAAGTGTCGGCGATGTTCAAAAAAGTGAACGCCATCTGCCCCGACTACCCCGACGCCCGTGCCCATTTCTTCATCGGCATGATAAACTACAGCAACGAGGAATTTGGCCGCGCCACCGACAATCTGAACCGTTTTTTCGAGCTTGCCGCCAACGACCCTCAAGGCATCTATGCCGAATATCGCGAGGACGCAGAGATATACCGCCGCTGGTCGGCCTTTCTCAACAACATGGCCACCAACCCCGTGCCTTTCGAACCCAAGTCGATGACCAACATCTCCACCCCGCACAACGACCTGCTGCCCTACCGCACGGTGGACGGCTCGCAGTTCTGGCTCTATCGTTTCATACCTAAATACAAGACCGAGAGCCTCGGCTACCAGCCTGAAACTCAGGAAAAAGTATTGAAACTCTTCCAGTGCCGGCTTCTGCCCTACGGCAACTACTCGGAAGGCAAGGTGATGGGCACCCCTTTTAACCGAACCGGCACCGAAGGCGGGGTAACCCTCACCGCCGACAACCACCTGCTTTTCTATTCCATTATTAAAAAGGAGAGCAACGGCTACAACAACAGCGACATTTTCTTTACCGAATTCAAGGGCGGACGTTGGCAGCCCGCCGAAAACATCGGGCCGGTGATAAACAACGCCAACAGCAGCGAGGCCATGCCCTCCGTCACTCCCGACGGCTCACGGCTCTATTTTTCCAGTAACCGCAAAGGCGGCCTTGGCGGCGACGACATCTGGTGCTCCGAACGGCAGCCCGACGGCAGCTGGGGCGCGCCCTACAACCTCGGCTCGACAGTGAACACCTCCGGCGACGAGCGTTTCCCCTTTATCTGCGCCGACGGCGAGACGCTTTTCTTCTCCTCCAACGGACAGATGTGCATCGGTGGCTACGACGTGTTTTACGTGCGTCTCGACGGCCGCAACACGGCTCCCGCCAAAAACCTCGGCTATCCCATCAACACCGACGCCGACGAGGTGGGTTTCGGCATCACCGCCGACGGCACAAAAGCCTATTTCTCCTCAAACCGCTATCCGGGCAAGGGCGGCATGGACATTTTCGAGTTCGAGCTTTACCCACAGGCACGGCCTAAACGCATGATAGTTCTCAAAGGAAGTGCCATCGACAAAAACGGCAACGCCATCGGCGACAAGATTACTGTGGTGGAAAACAACACAAAAAAACGCACCGAATTTCCCTTAAACGCCCGTAACGGACATTTCACCGTGGTGGTGAAAGCCGAATGCGGCAACGACATAAGCCTTTGGCAGAACGGCCGCTGCCTCGCCACCAAAAAAGTGGGCATCGACACAGCAGGTTGCCGAGGAGAGATTGTGTTTTTGAGGAGGAAGTGAAAGATTGTAAATAGTGACAGCTAAACCTGTCGCCCACCCCACCTACCAATTACTAACTATCTCTTCTCTCCAACAGCATAACATTTTCCACGTGCTGGGTGTGGGGGAACATATCCACTGGCTGTATGGCCTTCACCGCATATTTTTCCGATAGCATAGACACGTCGCGGGCCTGCGTGGCAGGGTTGCAACTTACATAAACGATTTTCTGCGGCAGGGTGGCAAGCAGCTGGTTAACAACCTTTTCGTGCATTCCGGCGCGCGGCGGGTCGGTGATAACGATGTCGGGAGTGCCGTGCTGGGCGATGAAATCGTGAGTAAGTATGTCGGCCATGTCGCCGGCAAAGAAAGTGGTGTTGTCGAAACCGTTGAGTTCGGCGTTCACGCGGGCATCGGCCACGGCGTCCTCCACATACTCTATACCCACCACTTTTTTGCAGTATTTGGCCACAAAGCAGGCTATTGTGCCAGTACCGGTATATAGGTCGTAAACGGTCTCGCTGCCGTGCAGGTCGGCAAAATCGGCCACAAAGCCGTACAGATTGCGAGCCTGCTGCGAGTTGGTCTGGTAAAACGACTTGGGACTAATTCGGAACTTCAGCGGGGTGTCGCCTGTGTGGTAGGCAGGCATAATCTCGGTTATGTACGGACTGCCGTGGTAGGACACCACGTCGAGGTCGTTGTACGAATCGTTGAGTTTTTCGTTAATAATATATTGTAGCGAGGTTATTTGCGGAAATTCGGCTTTCACGAAATCGAGCAGGGGGAACAGCAAACTTTTGTCGACCTTGGCCACAATCACTATGAGCATCCACTCGCCCTCCTGAGTATTGCGTATCACAAGGTTGCGCAAAAAGCCCTCGTGGGTGCGGATGTCGTAGAACTCCAGCCCTTGTTGCGAGGCGTATTCGCGTATGCGGTTGCGGATGTCGTTGGAGAGGTCGTCCTGAAGGGCGCAATACTGGATGTCGAGCACCTTGTCGTACAGTCCGGGGATATGCAGTCCGAGTGCGTTGGGCTGCGGTTTGAAATCGGGGTTGGAAATCTCTTCGGGTGTCATCCAGCGGCGGTTGGAGAAGGTGAACTCCAGTTTGTTGCGGTAGTGGAAGATACGTTCCGAGCCGCAGATGGGACTCATGGCCGACACGTCGATTTTGCCGATGCGTTCCAAGTTGCTCGCCACCTGATTCTGTTTGCACTTCAGCTGGTCGGGATAGTTGAAAGTCTGCCACTTGCAGCCTCCGCAAACACCGAAATGTGGGCATTGCGCCGGCACACGGCGGTCGCTGTAGTATTTTATGGCAATGGCCTTGCCTTCGGCGTAGTTTTTCTTCGATTTCAGGATGCGGATGTCCACCACGTCGCCGGGTACCACAAAGGGCACAAACACCACTTTGTTTTCCACCCGTGCAAGGGCCATGCCCTCCGACACGGCGTCGATTATCTCCACATCGGTATATATCACCTCTTTTTTCGCTTTGCGCATAAATCTTTCGTTTTTTTTCGGTTCAGCGACGCCGTTTTGCCTCTCCATAAAAGTCAAAAAAGAAGCAAAGTGGACTTCACCCTGCTTCTTTTTTCCTTTAAAGGCTTATGTTTTTCTTTTTTGGCGCCAAAGAAAAATAAAACTCTATCGTTCGTCGGAAACGGTCAGTTTTTTTCTGCCTTTCTTTCTGCGAGCAGCCAAAACTCGACGTCCATTTGCTGTGGACATGCGTTGACGGAAACCGTGCTTATTGGCTCTCTTTCTGCGTGATGGTTGAAATGTTCTTTTCATTTTTCGTCTATTTTTGAGTTTGCAAAGATACGAAAAAAATCAATACCAACGAAAAAAAAATTCAAATTACCGTTTCACAAAGAAAACAAAGCAAAAAAACGTCAAAGTAAACTATTGAACAATAGACTGTTAAAAAAACAGATAAAACAAGCCCTCCACAAACAAAAAATTTTGAGTACCTTTGCAAACCGAAAAGAAAGTCTCTTTTCGCATCAAATTTTTTACAAAATAGTATGACAAAAGACACGTTTTTCGAATACGTTTCCAATCCATTGCGGTTTAGTCTGCAGGACAAACTCGACATACACAACGAACGCATGAGCTACCCGTTCTGCGCCGTGCTTCAGGTGCTTGATCTGCTCAGCGACAAAGCCACCTCGGGCACAAATTTCAACCCGCAGATGGTGTCGCGAGTGTCGGTGCAGGTACCCGAAAGCGCCGCCCTTACGGCAAGACTCGAGAAAACCGCCCTCAAAACCGACGACTCCGCCTCCGAAGCCGAGGCACGGCACCTGAAAGAGAAAATCGAAGCCGCCAAAAACAAGGAGATGGGCTTCACCGCCTCCGGCGAAATCGACATCCTCGACGAGATAAATTCCTTCCAGGACATCTCGTTCAAAACTGCTCCAAAAAGTGTAATTTTGGAGAAATTTCTCGACCCAAACACCCAAAAAGCACCCCAAAACAGACCCGAAAGACATCTAACCATCGACGAATTGGGCAAAAAAAGCAACTCCGACAGCAACGGCTTAACCACTGAAACTCTTGCAATTATACTTGAAAAACAGGGCAAATTCGAAAAAGCAATAGAAATATATGAAAAATTGATGCACCAAAATCCAGAAAAAAATAGTATCTTTGCAGTCCGAATTTCGGAATTAAAAAATAAGTTAGAAACAAAATAAAATCAAAAAAAATGTACACAGCTATTGTAGTAATAATACTTTTTATCTGCGTTATTTTAGCAA
Source organism: Bacteroidales bacterium (assembly GCA_017443265.1). Taxonomy (GTDB): domain Bacteria; phylum Bacteroidota; class Bacteroidia; order Bacteroidales; family P3; genus UBA1219. Next base: position 56,561 of record JAFSOU010000095.1, read on the forward strand.
TTGTGGTTCTCGTTCAGAACTCGAAGGGTGGCGGACTGGCATCCAATTTCCAAAGCCAGAACCAGTATATGGGCGTACGCAAAACCGCCGACTTTTTGGAAAAAGCTTCATGGACCTTGGCCGTTTTGCTCATGGTTCTCAGCCTTGCTTGCGTGGCTTTCGTTCCAAAACACACCAACGACGAGAAACAGAACACCGAGTCCGGCATCAAACTCGACAATGTCAACATCCCGATGAGCAACCCCACAACAACTACCGCTCCTGCTCCCGCTACCGAAAACGCCGCTCCTGCCGCTCAGCCCGAAGCCGAATAACAGCACACATACAAGAAAATATAAAAAGCGATTTGCTCCGCAAATCGCTTTTTTTTGACAATATTATTACAGGAATGGACATCAACGCACAAGTGCTACGGCTGCTTTTCGCCAACCTGCCCCACACCCCTACCGACGGGCAGCGTGAGGCCGCCGATGCCATAGTCCGTTTCCTCTTCGACCCCGACCCCGACTCGGCTTTTGTACTGAAAGGCTATGCCGGCACCGGAAAGACAACCCTCGTAAGCGCCCTGATACAAACCCTGCCTCAGCTGAAAGTGCGCTCGGTGCTCCTTGCTCCCACCGGAAGAGCGGCCAAAGTACTCTCCAACTACTCGGGCCGTCAGGCACTTACCATACACAAAAAAATCTACGCCACCACCGCCGACGCCAACGGCTTGCTACGATGCTCGCGAGTGCCCAACAAACACTCCTATACTCTTTTCATCGTCGACGAGGCTTCGATGATTGGCGAGGACAACGACAGCGGCCGAAACCTGCTCGACGACCTCGTAAGCTACGTGAAAGAGGGCTCCCACTGCCGTCTGATGCTCATCGGCGACACCGCACAGCTCCCCCCCGTTGGCTCACCCATAAGTCCCGCCCTCGACTGCAATTACCTTTCGCGGATAACCAGCCTTAACATCTACACCGCCGAACTCACCGAAGTGGTGCGTCAGACCGAGACATCGGGAATTTTGTTCAACAGCACGCTGATACGCAATCAGATAGCCTCCGGAAACGACATCGCCGAAACGCCTGTTTTCCAAATAAACGAAATCAACGACGTTGTACGTATCGACGGCGGCGAGCTGGAGGATATCCTCAACCGGGAATACTCCGACAAAGGCTCGGAGGAGGTGGTGGTGATCTGCCGCACCAACAAACGCGCCAACATCTTCAACAACGCCATACGCAACCGCATCCTCTTCCGCGATGACCAGCTGAACACCGGCGACTACCTTATGGTGGTGAAAAACAACTATTTCTGGACCGACGAAGATGCATCCTTGGGCTTCATCGCCAACGGTGACATAGCGGAGATTCTGCGTCTGCGCAATTTTGAAGAGATGTACGGATTCCGTTTCGCCATGGCCACGTTGCGTTTCATCGACTACCCCGACGCACCGGAGATAGAGTGCCGCATCCTGCTCGACACACTCTATTCCGAGTCTCCGTCGCTCACCGCCGACGAAAGTCGCAGACTATACGAGCAGGTGGCCCTCGACTACGCCGACCTGCCTACCAAGGGCGACCGCCTGAAAGCCATACGCAACGACCCGTATTACAACGCCTTACAGGTAAAATTCGCCTACGCCCTTACCTGCCACAAGACGCAGGGCGGACAGTGGGACACCGCCATCATCGACCAAGGCTTCCTGCCCGACGGGGTGATAGACCGCGAATACCTGCGATGGCTCTACACCGCCCTCACCCGAGCAAAAAAACAGGTCTTTCTGCTCAATTTCGACGATATTATGTTTTGATGAAAAAAATAATTGCTTTTTTGTCTAAAACATTCATTTAAAGAAAAAGCGAAATTTGCTAAAACCATAAAATACAATATCTTATCCAATTTTAAATAAACCAGACGAACAAATCACACAACTATTTTTATGTAAAAAAAATATTTTTTTTTGCATAAAAATGTCGTTTATTGAAAAAAACTTCGTATCTTTGCCATTGCAAAAAGAATGAAGAAATGACAAAAAAAATAAATCCTTTCATTGTTACGGGCAAAATCCCAAAACAATATTTCTGCGACCGCGACAAAGAATCCGAACAACTTGTGCGTTTTTTGGATAGCCGTGAAAACGTAGTGCTAATGTCGCAGCGACGTATGGGAAAAACCAAACTTGTGGAACACAGTCTAGAAAACGGCAGTAAAGAGTACGTTCTAATAACTATTGACATACTCCACACATCATCCTTCCGCGAATTCATTCAACTTCTAGGAGCCACTGTTTTCGACAGCCTTGCCAAGCGGAGCACCCGGATGATGAAGCTCTTCACGGCAACCCTGCGTTCACTCAGTGCCAGTTTTGGATACGACCCTATTCAAAACACACCCACATTGGACATACATTTGGGCGACATAACTATGCCGGAGTATACCTTGAAAGAGATTTTCGAATATATTGAAAAGTCCAACCGACGCTGCATCATAGTTATCGACGAATTCCAGCAAGTCACGAAATATCCCGAAAAAAATGTCGAAGCACTGTTGCGCACACACATACAGCATCTCGAAAACGCCAATCTTGTCTTTGCCGGTAGCCAACGCAGATTGATGGAAGAGATATTCTTTTCGGAGAAACGCCCATTCTATATGAGTGCAAGAAGCATCGTACTCGAAGCCATACCACTTGACTGTTACTGTAATTTCGCCTGTCACCATTTTCTAAAGGCAGGAAAAGAAATCGAAAGAGAGGCTGTCAGTCTGGTTTACGACACATTTAAAGGGGTAACGCTCTACCTACAACGCATTATGAAAGATGCCTTCAGCATCACTTCTGTTGGCGAAAAATGCGACACTGACACGATACAACACCTTATCAATGACTACCTTATGGAGTGCGAGCCTCGCCTGCGCGAACAACTGGCTCTTATTACCGAGCCTCAAAAAGAATTGCTTTATGCTATGAGTGAAGAAGGGGAGCCTGTTAAGAGTATCACCGCATCGGCATTTATCAAGCGACATAGAATGAAATCGACCAGTGCAGTTCAGTCTGCCGCAAAAAAACTTCTGGAGTTCGACCTACTAACACGACGCGACGGTCTCTATTATATTGCCGACCCGCTGATGGACTTGTGGCTAAAGTCACGCAGGCTATAAAACAACATCGCCACAGAAAAGTGTGCAACTTCCCTACTATTTAACAGCCAAAAAACAGGTCTTCCTACTCAATTTCGACGACTTTTTCTTTGAATAAAAAAAACGGGCACCTGAAAGGCACCCGTCTTTAGCAATATAGTAGCCAATCCTATGCGTCGATATTGGCGTATGTGGCGTTTTGTTCGATGAACTCGCGGCGCGGAGGCACATCGTCGCCCATAAGCATGGAGAAAATGCGGTCGGCCTCCACGGCGTTTTCGATATGCACCTGACGCAGTATACGCGTTTCGGGATTCATGGTGGTATCCCAAAGCTGATCGGGCCTCATCTCACCAAGACCTTTGTAGCGTTGTATGCGCAACCCGCTCTCGCTGCCGCCTCCGAGTTTATCCACAAGCTCCAAACGTTCTTCCTCGGTCCAGCAGTATTCCGATTTTTTGCCTTTGCTCACCTGATACAGCGGCGGTGTGGCTATATACACGTATCCGTTCTCGATAAGTTCGGGCATATAGCGGAAGAAGAAAGTGAGTATCAGTGCGGCGATATGGCTTCCATCGACATCGGCATCGGTCATGATGATAACCTTGTGGTAACGCAGCTTGTCGAGGTTTAGCGCTTTGGAGTCCTCCTCGGTGCCGATGGTCACGCCGAGTGCCGTGTAGATGTTCTTTATTTCCTCGCTCTCGAAAGCACGGTGCTGCATGGCTTTCTCCACATTAAGTATCTTACCGCGCAATGGCAGTATGGCCTGGAATTTGCGGTCGCGGCCCTGTTTTGCCGATCCGCCTGCCGAGTCACCCTCCACGAGGTAAAGCTCGCATATCGAGGGGTCGCCGTCCTGACAGTCGGCCAGTTTTCCGGGCAGTCCGCCGCTGCTGAACACCGTCTGCCTCTGCACCATCTCACGGGCCTTGCGTGCAGCCTGACGCGCTGTGGCGGCCAAAATAACCTTGTCCACAATGGCCTTGGCCTCACGGGGATGTTCCTCGAGGTAGTTGTTGAGCAGTTCGCCCACAATCATATCCACGGCACCCATCACCTCGCTGTTGCCGAGCTTGGTCTTGGTCTGTCCTTCGAACTGAGGCTCGGCCACCTTTACGGAGATTATGGCGGTAAGACCTTCGCGGAAGTCGTCACCGGTAATCTCGATTTTCATCTTTTTCTGTTTCTCAGTTTTCTCAATCATTCCCGACTTGTCGGCGTAAGCCTTCAAAGTACGGGTGAGTCCGCGGCGGAAACCGGCAAGGTGCGTGCCGCCCTCGTGGGTGTTGATATTGTTCACATACGAGTGGGTGTTCTCTTTGAACCCCGTATTGTACTGCAAGGCTATCTCGATGGGGATGCCCTGACGTTCGCCCTCGATGCAGATGGGGTCGGGCATCAGTTTCTCGCGCGACTCGTCGAGATAGTTGATGAAATCCTTAAGGCCGTTTTCGGAATAGAAACGGTTCCGGCGGGTGTTGCCCTCCTCGTCGGGACGCTTGTCCTCTATTGTTATCTCTATACCTTTGTTGAGGTAAGCCAGCTCGCGAATGCGACTTTCGAGTATGTCGTATTTGTATTCGGTAACGGTGAAAATGGTGGCGTCGGGGTGGAAAGTGATGCGGGTGCCGCGTTTTTCGGTGTCACCTACCACTTTCACGCTGTACAGCGGCTTGCCTTTTTCGTATTCCTGACGATAGATTTTGCCGTCGCGGTACACCTCGGCGGTGAGGTGGTCGGAAAGGGCGTTGACGCACGACACACCTACACCGTGCAGACCGCCCGACACCTTGTACGAGCCTTTGTCGAACTTGCCGCCGGCGTGGAGCACGGTCATAACGACCTCCAATGCCGAGCGTTTCTCCTTGGGATGCATATCCACGGGGATTCCGCGGCCGTTATCCTCCACGGAGATGGAGTTATCTTCGTAAATAACCACGTCTATCTTGTTGCAGTAGCCTGCCATAGCCTCGTCGATGGAGTTGTCCACCACCTCGCTGACCAGATGGTGCAAGCCTCTTTCGTTGACGTCGCCTATGTACATTGCGGGACGCACCCTAACGGCTTCCAATCCCTCGAGTACGGTGATGCTGCCACCAGTGTATTCTTTTTCTTGATTTTGTGTAAGTTTCTCGTCTGACATCGCGTTTTTTCAGTTTAAAATTAGATTGCAAAAGTACGATTTTTTTTCGGATTTTCGAGCCTTTTCCACCATAAAAATATCAAAAGTTATGCACATTTTCAGCCACTTCTCAACAACTTATAAAAACGGTCTGAAAATCATTTGTGATTTCAGCTTTTTTTCGTACTTTTGCAACTCCAAAACGAGTTCGACACAATGAATTTTATAACGCTTCTGCTTTTGGCCATAGGACTTTCGATGGACGCCTTCGCAGTGTCGGTGTGCAAGGGACTTTCGTTGAAACGCACCAGCCTGCGCGCCTATCTGGCGGTGGGACTCTGGTTCGGCGGGTTCCAAGCGCTGATGCCCGTTGTCGGCTATTACCTGATATTTCGTTTCAAAAACTACGTAACGGCCATCGACCACTGGATAGCCTTCGCCCTGCTTGCAATAATTGGGATAAACATGATTCGCGAGGCCCTTTCGGGGAAAGAAGAGTCGGCCGACGCATCGCTGGATTTCAGAACGATGCTGCTCCTTGCCATAGCCACCAGCATCGACGCCCTTGCGGTAGGCATATCGTTCGCCTGCCTCGAAGTAAATCTGCTCCCAGCTGTAACCTTAATCGGCTTTACGACATTCATCTTGTCGGATGTGGGACTGAAAGTCGGCTCGCTGTTCGGACTGCGCTACAAATCCAAAGCCGAAATCGCAGGGGGCGTTATTCTGATTCTGCTCGGTGTGAAAATCGTGCTTGAACATCTGGAAATCATATCGTTCTGACACCTCGGCAACGTCAGGCATTCTTTTATTTGAAAGATTTTCGTCGTTTTTGCCAAAAAAAACAAAAAAAATATGTAACTTTGCAATGTTCAACACAACAACCCCAAAAAGGTGTTTCGCACCATAAAACAATTGGGAAAAACGCAAATCAAAAATAATAAAACACCGCAACAATGAAAAAAACACTATTTCTTTTCGCAATAGCGATAGCAACAGTCATTTTCAGCGGCAACGCCCAGTCGAAATTCGGCAACGCCCTGAAAAACGCCGCCAAGAAAGCCACCAAAGAGGTGGTTGACGACGCCAAAAATTCTGCCAACAAAAAAGCCGAAAACGCTGTGAACAACGCTGTAAAAGGCACTATAAGCGGGACCAACAAATCCACCTCGGCTCCTGTGGCTCCGTCGGCTAACGCCAAAATTCCCGGCAACGCTCTATACGTGAGTAGCACAACGGGCAGCAACCGCAACGACGGCAGCAAGTCGGCACCCCTGAAAAACATCGCCAAAGCCCTTGAGCTGGCACCTGCAGGAGCCACTATCGTGGTGGCCGAAGGCAACTACTACGGCCTGCTCAATTGCGGCAACATAGTGATAACCAAACCAGTAACCCTGCTCGGCGGCTACAGCACCGATTTCTCGGAGAGGGATATTCTGAAACACCGCACCATGATTCAGCCCACCGCCTCCTCCAACGGCTCGGTGAGCGGCAACGGCACCATACAGATACGCAGCGTGCAGGCTCCCCGCGATTTCGTCATACTCGACGGTTTCATTATGGACCGCGGCAACGGAATAGCCTACAACGCCAAGGGCGAAGGCAAGCCCGCCGGTGTGGAAAGCCCCATGATGAATCCCATTGGCACTGCCGGCATAGGTGGCGAGAACTTCAACGAAAGCTCGGTACTGACAAACGAAATATCTATGATTTATCTCGATGGTTATCAGGGCGTTGTAAACAACGTGAATGTAGTAATTCGCAACTGCACTTTCGTAAACTGCCCCAATTTCGGCATCATAGGCATGCTCAAAGGCGGCTCGCTTACTGTTGAAAACAACGTGTTTGTGAACATCCGCATGGCTACCCTCGACGTGCGTGGCGCCGACATCAAATCGGTGGTGCCCATCAATTTCCGCTACAACACCGTGCTTTTCGTGTGGTCGCGATTGAAAGACCTTGGCGATATGGGCTACGGCTACCGCATGATTCCCGGAACCACCAACACCGTGGAAAACAACATCTTCGGCTGTGCCGTGTTTGCCGGCATGGACCGCACCCACGTGGACAGCGACAAAGCACGCGAGGCAATGCGTAAGGAGTATGTAAGGAACAACATTTTCTTCCTCAACCGACAGACCGACCTCACACTGCCCGGCGGCGGTAAGTTCCTACGCGTAAGCGCCAACGACTTCGACGATGTGGAACAGTTTACCGAAGTGGCCGGCAACAAAGTCCTCACCGACCCCTCGCTCTTCAACGGCAAGATAAACAAAGCCTACCTCGAAGGATTCCTCAACCTGAAAACCTCGTCGGAGATGTCGGTTGACTACAACAGCAGCGCCAACCAGTTCCGCTCCGCTTTCGGCATGAACCTGCAAGGCACCGGAACCACCAAGACCAACATGTACGCCAACCGCTACCCGTGGCAGGAAGCTCTGCTGCTCTTCGGTGCAGTGAACGGATGCGGCGCACAAACTTTGAAATAATTAACAATCAGTATAAAACATAAATTAATATCGAAATGAAAAAATTCGACCCAGCAACAAACATCCAACGTATCGACGGACGCGACGCTTGCCGCGGAGTAAACCCTTCCATCAGCGACAGCGCAACTTTCAACTTTGAGAAAGCACACCTGATGACCGACACTTTCCATGGCGAAACCGAGGGCTATTTCCTCTACAGCCGTCACTGGAATCCCAGCAACCTGTCGCTCTGCAAAGCCCTTGCCGCTATGGAAGGCACCGAGAGCGCTTGGGTTACAGGCTCCGGCATGGCAGCCATCACCTGCGCACTTATACACGAAGTGAAATCCGGCGACCATATCGTTTCCAGCATGACCACCTACGGCGGCACTTTCGCTTTCCTCAACAACTACATCAAGAAATTCGGCGTTGAAGTTACTTTCGTCAATTTCCAGGACCTCGAGGCTGTAAAGAAAGCCATCCGTCCCAACACCAAAGTGCTGTACACCGAAACGATGAACAACCCCCTGCTGCGCATTGCCAACGTGCCCGAGCTGTCGAAGATAGCCCACGCCAACGGCGCAAAACTCATTGTGGACAACACTTTCACCCCGATGATTTTCTCGCCCTACCAGCTTGGCGCCGACGTGGTTGTGTATAGCATGACCAAGTTCGTTAACGGCAAGAACGACTGCGTGGCCGGTGCCATCTGCGGCTCCGCCGACTACATCAACTCGCTTATCGACGTAAACGACGGCACAGCAATGCTCCTCGGCCCCGTTCTGGACCCCATGCGCTCCAGCAGCATCCTCAAAAACCTGCACACCCTGCACATCCGTATGCAGAAACACGGCGAAAACGCCATGTATCTGGCCAAACGGTTCAAAGAAGTGGGATTCAAATACAACTACCCCGGCCTGCCCGAACATCCCGACCACGAGCTGTTCAAGAGCATGATGAACGAGGGCTACGGCTTCGGCGGTATGATTTCCATCGATATGGGCACTGCCGACGCTGCAAGCCGTATCATGGAGATAATGCAGGAAAAAGGTGTTGGATATCTGGCAGTTAGCCTCGGGTATTTCAAAACACTGTTCAGCAACTCCGGCAAATCCACCTCGTCGGAAGTTCCCGAGGAGATACAGCGCGAAATGGGCATGAGCGAAGGCCTTATCCGCTTCTCCGTGGGTTTGGACAACGACATCGAAGCCACTTTCCAACTGATAAAGGAATCTGTGGAAGAAAGCAAGAAATAAAACTCTTTGCTTATAACAAGAAAGGACTGCCGAAAACCGACAGTCCTTTTTTATTTGCTGCAAAAGAACATTACTTTATTGTTGTATGTTCTTTTTTGCATTTACAGTTTGGTTGGCATTGCAAAGGTAAGAATTGGTGATGGAAGTTAATATAAAAAAAATAACACGTAGACAATTATTCACCTATTTCTTCACGAATTATCAGACTAAACTTATTAAAGGCTCCATATATCAGATAATAAAACCCACCACCAACTATAGGATCAATTTTTTCATAATCAAATTCATGGTATCTTTTTAAACTATAATATATTGGAGGAAGATTCTCTTTGTTGAACATAAAAATCTTATTATCTAAAACAACAAATGCATTCACCTTTTTTGAGGATGTGCTGTCATATACAAAAGGTCGAATGTACAAATAGTAATAATCTGAGGTTATTTTGGATGTGAAAAAATCTAACACATAAGATTCTCTTCTATCAAAATATTCAGATTTACAAATATTTAAAATGTTATTCAACAAGGATGTATCTTGAATTTCACATTCTTCTAAACCATAAACAATGGTGTCTTGATTTGTATTTGGTGTTGTTACTGATATTTCCGGTGAATTATTTGTACATGAATTCATGAACAAAAAAATAATATTTATAACAAGAATATTAATATGTTTCATTTTGTTTCTTTTTTGTAAAAGTTCATAACGTTATTGTGGGTAATTGCCTCAATTTTTCTGCAAAATTACGATTATTATTTCGAAACAACAACTAATTTTGTAGTTTCTGGCAGTTCCGCCGTCGTAGCTGTACGCCGTAGGTTGCCGTCCACGCCAAAGCAGAGTTCCTAGGATGGGAGTATCGGTGAGGTTATATGCGTTAAACATAGACGTTACGTGTTATTTTTTATAGTATCTTAATCTATCATACAATTCCCAATCTTTATAATAGAATTCAACATCATAATGAAGAGAACAATGCTCTTCTTTTATTGAAAACAATTTGGGGTCCAACCACATAGCTAGATACCGCCATTTACCAGTCCCGCCAACACAATATGAAATCTCTAAGTTATTATCCTGAGCAATCAAAGGCAGCTTTCCTATCCTAATGGCAACTGAGTCAGACATGTCGTAATACCTATTAGGAATTTCTATTGTAGATACGCCACAAGTATCAACAATAATTGAAATCAATACATTTGAATCATTTTTTTCTATTGAGTGTGCGAGAATTTTGTCTTTTCTCTTGCACACAACCTTATCTTGTGCAAAAAGATATACACAGGTAAAAAGGAATATAAATAACAGTGTAATTGTTTTCTTTATGTTCATAGTATAAACATAGATTTTAAATGTTCAAAACCTTATTGTGGATAATTGCCTCAATTTTTCTGCAAAATTACGTGATTTTTTTGAATTAGACAAATATTTTTAGAAAAAATTATAGGGGGGGGTAATTAGTTGATAATTAATAATTTATAATTAATGACTGATTTGGGGTTATAGGTGATATATGAAGGCGTAAAAATATCTAACTGCAAACTCAAAACTCCAACCTCAAAACTTTTCACATCACAAAGGGAACATTTTCCACTATGTCGGAGGCGATAAGACCGTTGCCTTTGTCGGAAAAAGCCCTATCCCCTGCCCTGCCGTGGATAAAAACGCCGCATACTGCCGCCTCTGCGGGCGAAAGACCTTCTGCCAGCAGTCCGGCAATGATACCCGTAAGCACGTCGCCGCTGCCCGCCGTGGCCATGCCGGGATTGCCCGTGGTGTTGAAAAACGCACGTCCGTCGGGAAGGGTTACGGTGGTGTGCGCCCCTTTGAAAACGACAATCACCTTATGCCTAGCCGAAAAATCGCGCTGTTTGGCAAGCCTCTCGAAATCGTCGGCCCACTCCCCTGCCAGACGCTCGAACTCCTTGTGGTGCGGAGTAAAAATGCTGTCTTCCGGCACTTTGCCGAGCAAATCCTGCTCCATCGCCAAGCAGTTGATGGCGTCGGCGTCTATCACCATCGGCTTGGCACATTGGTTCAGCAGTTGCGAAATGGCCGCTTGGGTTTTATCCGATGTCCCTATCCCCGGCCCCACGGCGACAACGTTGTAACGCTCCAAAGCGGCAGGAAGCGAGGAAAACACTGCCTCGTCTTCGTCAATGGACACCATAGCCTCGGGGAAAGCCGTCTGCATGCAGTCCACGCCACGCTTGGGCAGATGCACGGTAACAAGTCCCGCTCCTGTGCGCAGGCAGGCTCTTGCCGAGAGAATGGCAGCACCCATCTTGCCGTAGCTGCCCGCTACAAGCAACGCATGTCCGTAGGTGCCTTTGTGCGAGAATTTCGGACGATGTGTCAGCTGCGCAGGTTCCATAACACTGTCCACCAGATAGTTGGATGTCGGCTCACTGCTGATAAATTCCTGCGACAAGCCTATGGGCAATATAAAAAACTGTCCCACATAACGATGGTTTTCGGGGAAAAGGAAAGCCATTTTTGCAAACTGGAACGAGAGGGTGATGTCGGCCTCGAAAACAGCACTGTCGGCGGGTGTGGGTTTGTCGGCGAAAAGGCCTGATGGTATGTCTAGGGCAAGGTGGATAGAGTTTTTGTGAGCGTTCATCGCCTTGATAGCCGCGGCACGCCAGTCTTCCACAGGTCGGTTAAGTCCGGTGCCGAAAACGGCGTCTATCAGCAGCTCGGTGCCGGATGGGATTTCATACGTGCCGAACTGGTTCCATGTCGTTACAAGAACGTTCGGGCACTTTTCCAACCTTTCGAAATTGGTCTTGAAATCGGGGCTCTTGTTGTCGGAATCCAAGACCACGACAGACACCTTCCTATCCTTGCCCAGCATGCGCGCCAGAGCCAGTCCGTCGCCGCCGTTGTTGCCAGTGCCACAAACAACTGTTACATTGTTGCGGTCGGGTATGTTTTCATTTATCCAATTGTAGCAAGATGTTACAGCACGCTCCATCAGGTCTATCGAAGGGATTGGCTCGTGTTGGATTGTGTATGCGTCGGCTTGACGTATCTGACTGGCACTAAATATCTTCTGCATGATTTTTCCTGATTTTATAAAATAACGACACGCCGCCGGACTTGAGGCGCGGCCTTTGGTGGCAAGACGCTAACTATTGAAAGTAGATTGTAACTTTTCTTCCCACTTTCAGGTTGAGCAATTTCTCGGCCGAGCCGTGGAGTATCGACAATTCCAGAAATCCCGTAGCCGACACGGTCATTGCCATACCATTATCACCGCTGTCCACGCTGTCGAAATACGATAGCGACAGTTTCAAAGGACGTTTGGAGATGCCCTCGGAGCGGATAAAGATGTTACGCCCCTGCCGCAGTTCCTCGAACTCATCGTATTGCAAATTGAGGTAAGCGTTGCCATAAGAGTCGATATACGAGACCATTACCTCTACCCTGTCGCCGTAGGTGGAGTTCTGCAATGGAGTGTAGTTTGCAAGGCCGGGACGCTTGTAGCCTATTTCTTCCAAGGGTTTGCCCAAAGCAAGATGTTCGGCTGCAAGGCAGAAAAGATTATATGCGGGGAAAGTGTAGAAAAGGGAGTCTTGGAAAAGTGAGATCTGATATATTTCGATATCCTTGCCGTAAAAAACCGCACTCGGAATGCCATTGTCGGCGCAGATATACAACTGCTCGTTGTATTTTATAACCACGTACGGATTGTTGCGTGTCTCGTAAGAATCCACGTCGATGATATGTATGGTGCCGGGGGGAAAATCCATACAGGCGTTGCGCACCACAAACACCGCCCTGTTTCTGTTGAACGAATCGATGCCGTGCGTAATATCGACCACCTGCACATCGGGTATCAGCGAGTAAAGGCGACCTTTCACCATGCCGGCGAAGAAGTCACTATTGCCCCAGTCGGTAGTCAGTGTTACTAACTGCATCTTATTGTTTTTTAATTATTTATACAAATATCAAAAATACCGTTTCCCGTTCAACGGTTTTGCAAATGTACGCAAAAAAAAGGACTTTTTCACGCTTATCGCAAAAAATGTTTTCAAAGGTAGATTGTGGCGTTGTTTGCCGCACAGCAGTCCGGCATGGGTTAGTGGCTGTGTTGTATGTTGGGGTTATATTGTGGTGTGGCGGGGCATTGAATCAATCAATTTATAGGTTAATCATCTTATTTTGCAATTATATAGTCATTTAAAACTCTGTAAAAATCAACCAACATATTGGAATCGTTTAGTATCCATATATCGTGATACATATTATTTGATTTTAGGTCTAATGTTTTTATACACTTTACAGAATAATCGGGCTCATCCTTTGAATTATAAATAATATCGTAATGTTTAATTGTGTCAATTTTTGTTGAGTAAATATTTGTTGTATCCTTGAAAAAAAACGGGTCTATCAGTCCTATAGCTTGGTCTTCATACTCGCGATATTTTAACACGACATTTTTGGTGATTAAATCAAATTCCATGGAGTCTATCACTTTATTAAAAATATTCCAACTGCCTGAAGGGATTGGCAAATAATTCAAAAAAAAAGCATTAATAGAGTAGGTATTTATTTCCGTATTGCATCTACCTAATAATAAAATTGTGTCATTTTTTATGGAAATAATTTTAAGGGCGTCAACAAACATGCACCACTGCACCTCTAAATTGTTGTCATAACACAGTAAATACGGATCTATTCTAAAAGGGTCGTACGCATCTGGAGATGCAAAATCATATAGCATTAAAAACACATTGCTGTCCGTTATATAAATTTGATTGCATTTTTGCAAGACGGCAGAGTCTAAAACAGAATATTTGTCGACCATATTTTCTTCTTTCCAATTGAAACATGTGCAATTCTGGAATAGTATAAATATGACTATCAGTGATTTTATAAAACGTCTCATGGTTGCCTTGCTTTTGTAATATATTTTCTTTTACATTTCGGAAAAACAGTATTTTGATAATACTATCAAATTTCCCATTATGCAATTATCGTTGAGGGAAACAGAAACTATATCTTTTATTATACTTATTGCCAATGGAAATCCGTTTATATTTTGCTTTGTAATAGCCATCACCTTTGCAACATTAATGATATAATAATCATCCGTTTTTGTATAGAATTTTCGACTTGTACTCATACTCATTTGGGAATTATAATATATCCATTTAGAAAGATTACTGTAAAAAACACTTTCTTGAAAGACCAATGAACTATCTGGGAATGACGCTCTTATCATAGGATATAAGGAAAAAAAGAAATCACTGATAGGATAGGTAAATTTTTTTAAGGACTTAATAAGAGTGTCATGATTTGATATATCCAAATAATAGTCATCATGTAATGGCGATAAAAATGTATACGTGTCCGGTTCCGCTTTATCATTATGATAACAGTGAATAGTAATACAAAACAAAGTATCGAAATCGGGATCGAGTCCCGATACACATTGTGCGTCTAATCCTAAAAAGGAAATTATTCCCATAATAAAAACAACAAATCTTTTCATATATTAATTATTCAATTTCAACTACCCTTTCAGGCAATTGGGGATTGCTTAACAACATATTAATATCATTTTGATTGGGCATATCAACTCCAGGTACGTAGTTACCAATTCCACTTTCTGCATCATCATTAGAAAAGAATAAAGTATGAAAAATCTCATGAATACGTCTACGTGTGTTATCAAGTCTTGAATTCATGACAATATATTTATTATTATCAGTTACACCTCCCACACGGCTTTTTGTACCGTCTCCATTATCTGTTATAGGAAAAAGTCCTTTTGCAATTTCTTCTGGAAGCACCGACAAAGTATTACCAATAGGATCTTTATTAGCAGCCATATTCGCATTCCAAGATTTTCTTGCATCAACAAAACGCAGGTCAAAAAAAACATCGTATGTTTCACCATCGATTTCAAATGTATAACTTTGAGAGTTTAATATATTGTTGATGTTTTTATTCATTGATTCAATTTCTGAGGAAGAATATGAAGTATGAGGAAGCCCTTGAATAGGTTGTGATGTAACATAGTATGTTGCGGCCACTGTTATTGAACGTGTTTGCTTATTAATTATTTTTACCCCTTTCCTCCCATCCGGATCCACCAGCTTCACCGGATTCCAAGCACAATATGCATACGGGCTAATACTCGGATACTTATCGCTCATCGGATCCACGCTAAGCCACCCAATGTCCGAGCTGTTAAACCTCGCACCATGGTAGTAGTAGCCAGTCTCAGCATCCCGCTCTTTACCCGTAAAGGTAAACCGCTCGTCATACGCCGCACTCCGTTCATTCACAAAATGTTCCCCAAAAGGTAAATACAGCAAGTGCTGTGCAGGCAAACCTGTGCCACTTGTAATCCAACTCGCAGAGCCCAAATGGTCGGAGTGGAAATAATAAACAGACTCAGCTCCGCCTGTCAAGGGCAGTGGCTCGATGGTGATACTATTTGCCTTGGCGGTGTGCATCGCTGTGAAGTTTAGTTTTGCAAAGATACGATTTTTTTCTTTATTCCACTTTTGTCTTGATACAAAAGTGGAGCAAAAAATCAAGAACAGTTAATCCCTATCCAGCTCTCATACCCCCGCTTCCCGGTTTTTATTCTCCGCCCTACGGGCTATCGGAACAGCCACTGGCGGTTCCTTCACTGTTCGGCCCAACGCGCATCGATTTTTTGACAAAAATCGTTTGGTTTTGAAGTTCCGCAACAAATCCCAAGTGCGGCAGCCTGAAGGCATTGAAAAACAAAGCGTGAATAAAAACGACGGAGAGAGCGTTAAGAAGTCGTCACTGTCTGAGCATAGAAACGTTTGGGGCTTTGGATTTTGTAAATGCCGGGTGAAATTTGTGGTTGTTTGCGAATTTATTCTACTGTGCGAGTTTGACGACTTTAGCGGAACGCAGTCGTTTTTTAGCTTTTTTTTCACAGCCTTGAACTTTTGTTTCTTTTGTTTCAAGACAAAAGAAAGGACGGGAATTGAAGCTAAGACTTGCAAGCAACCGGACAACCGTCTGGTCTATTGCGGCGTTGCCGGTCATCTTTATTGCGCGGTTGCCGTCGTGGCCGTAGGCGTAGTAGCTCAAATAACCGTCTCCAGCAACGAGATTCAGGCGGTCATCCTCGTCCCAAAACAGCATACGCATTGTTTGGTAGTTTGTGGTGTTGTTTGCAACGCTGTAAACCGTCTGCTGTGCAAGGTTGCCGTTATTGTCCCAACGCAGGTTGTAAAGCTCGTTGGTAAGACCGTTG
>JAFSOU010000096.1 GCA_017443265.1 Bacteroidales bacterium
AGCAATGGCTGCTTTTGGTAACAAGTTGCCTACCAAAGAGCAATTTATGGAGTTGCGAAACTCGTGTGATTGGACTTGGACAGGAATGGGTTATAAAGTAGTTGGTTCCAACGGCAACTCTATTGTTCTGCCCGCTGCGGGCTACCGCAATTGCGGTGGCAGTGTGGACGGGGTGGGCTCCGGCGGCTTCTATTGGTCGTCCACGCCAGGTGGCTCGGGGAGCGCGTGGTACCTCAGGTTCAGTTCGGGCAGAGTGGACATTAGCAACTGGGATCGGTGCTGCGGCTTCTCCGTGCGCCTCGTCTATGATTGAGTGGCCGCGCGCGCAAGAGCGTGAAGAAACTGCCAGTGGCCGTTTCGATAGCGAAGCGGAGAAAAGAAACAATGGCTGTTCGGGCTCTGCCCGGCAGCCATTTTTTGTCATATGAAGTATGCCGTTACGGCAGAAAAAAAACGCAATATAATAATGGATTTTTATGTTGTGTTACGGCGTGTCCGCGTAGCGGTGGCAGAGACGTTTCATGAAACGTCTAATCCGTTGCGTTGACCCCGTAGGGACGCTTCATGAAACGTCTCTGCGGGATATCCCATTGAACCCACCGGCCGCCGCCCCATTGTACATTTTGCATTGTAAATAGTAAATTATTCCCCGTTTTCCCTCACGCAGAAACAGTCGAACGGCAGGTTGTCCTTGGAATAGGTGCTGCGGTGCGAGGTTGTGCCGTCGGGACGCATCACGTCGTACTCGTTCACCGTGGTGTTGCCGCGTATTATGCGGTTGTTGGCGTCGAACGACATGCCGGCAAAAATGCGTCCGTGGTTCTTGCCGGCGGCGAAAATCACAAACAGCTCGTTGGTGGTGGGCAAACGCCAGTCGTCCCATCCACCGTAGTCGAGATCCGAGCACAGATCCATGGCTTGTTGGAAGGTAACACGCTTTGCCACAGGTTTTTTGGTTATCAAAAGATGTGTGTTAGGAACGGGCTCGTATTCGGGGTCTTTTTCGGGATTTTGGGCATAGCACTCGCGTATCATAGTCTCGATTTCGGCGTTGGTCTCGCCCGAGAGTTTTTTCCAAGTCTTGTAGCAACGCGCGGCCTCGCCGCAGTCGCCTTTGTTGAGGGCGGCAAAGGCCGACACAATATGCTTGCGCGCGGTGTTGTCCTGTGCGTGGAGGGCAGTGCAGAGCAGCAGAGCGGCGATTATTGGGAAAACAAAGCGTGTTCTCATTTTTTTTCGTCGTTTTTTCTTTTGCAAAATTACGAATAAAAACAACATTGGGAGCGAAGAGATGCTTTATTTATTAAAATCATTTTGTTTATTTCTCGTAATCAATTGTGTGATAGGTTGAAAAGAAAGCATGGAAGATAATCCGAAAAAAGTGCTGAAAAGGCTTGCAAAAGTCGCAAAAAATGGCTATCTTTGCAAATGTGCTTTTTTAAGGGGTGTATGATGTAAGACATTGTCGGATAGCCATTTCCCGAACAAGGAGTACTGGGGGGAGCGAATCCCGCTTTTTTCAACGAAAACATTTAAAGACATATCTATATGAACAAACACATAAACAGTGCATTAATTTCGGTTTTCCATAAGGATGGCCTTGATGAGATAGTTAAAGTACTGAGTGACAATGGAGTAACAATCTATTCCACCGGCGGAACCTACGACTTTATCCGCAACCTCGGTGTTGAGGTGCAGACCGTGGAGTCGCTCACCGGTTACCCGTCGATACTCGGCGGAAGGGTTAAAACACTGCACCCCAAGGTGTTCGGCGGCATACTGAGCCGTCGCGACATGTTCTCCGACGGGGAGCAGCTTAAAGAGTACGAAATTCCCGAGATAGACCTCGTTATCGTCGACCTCTACCCCTTCGAAAAAACCGTTGCCTCCGGCGCCGCCGAGCAGGACATCATCGAAAAGATCGACATCGGAGGTATCTCGCTTATACGCGCCGCCGCCAAGAATTTCAACGACGTGCTTATAGTGCCTGCCATGGAGCATTACGCCGAATTCCTTGAACTCTACAAAAACAACGAAGGTTGCACCTCGCTTGCCGACCGTCGCCGTTTCGCCACCTACGCTTTCGGAGTGTCGTCGCACTACGACACCGCCATTTTCAACTACTTCAACCAAGAGGCCGCCCTGCCCGTGTTCAAATACGACAGCAGCAAGGCCAACACCCTGCGCTATGGCGAGAACCCCCACCAGAAAGGCTATTTCTTTGGCGATTTCGACGCCTGTTTCACCAAACTCAACGGCAAGGAAATCTCCTACAATAATATTATGGACATCGAGGCTGCCGTCAACCTCATCGACGATTTCAGCGACACCACCTTCGCAATCCTCAAGCACAACAACGCCTGCGGCATAGCCACCCGTCCCACCGTCCTCGACGCTTGGAAAGACGCCCTTGCCGGCGACCCCGTGTCGGCTTTCGGAGGCATCCTCATCACCAACCGCACCATCGACAAAGCCGTGGCCGAAGAGATGAACAAGATTTTCTTCGAAGTGTGCATAGCCCCCGAATACACCGACGAAGCCCTCGCCATATTGAAAGGCAAGAAAAACCGCATAATACTGCTCCGCAAAAACGCCAAGTACAACGACCGCGTGTTCCGCTCGGTGCTCAACGGAGTGCTGGTGCAGGACAAGGACACCGTGGTGCCCACTGTGGAGGAGATGACCAAGAGTGTGACATCAACACCCATCAGCAAAGAGACAGCCGAGGACTTGGTTTTCGCAACCATATTGGTGAAACACACCAAGAGCAACGCCATCATCCTTGCCAAAGGCCGTCAGCTGCTGGCAGGAGGCACCGGCCAGACTTCGCGTGTGGATGCCCTGAAACAGGCCATCGAAAAAGCCCGCAACTTCGGTTTCGACCTCAACGGCGCAGTTATGGCCTCCGACGCTTTCTTCCCCTTCCCCGACTGCGTGGAGATTGCCCACGAGGCAGGCATCATAGCCGTGGCACATCCGGGAGGCTCTATCCACGACCAGGACTCCATCGACTACTGCGAAAAGAACGCTATGGGAATGGCGATAACCGGCAAACGCCATTTCAAACACTGATGGATGGAACAAAAAAATAAAAAAAATAGAATTTTTTGTAACCTATTGGTATAATTATCGTAACAAAGTAAGAATTTTTAAGGACACATAAGAACAAAAACATATAATGGGTTTATTTTCAATTTTCAACAAAGAGATAGCAATGGACCTCGGCACAGCCAACTCCATTGTGATGTACAACGACCAAATAGTGATAGACCAGCCTTCGGTTGTTGCTATCGACACCAACAAAGACAACAAGATTATTGCCGTCGGCACCGAAGCAGCCCGTTACGAGGGCCGCGAAAACGAGCATATCCGCACCATCCGTCCTCTGAAAGGCGGTGTTATTGCCGATTTTGACATGGCTCAGCATCTGATACGCGAGTTTATAAAAATGGCCGACGTTACCCGCAGCATACTTTCACCAGCCCTTAAGATGGTCATCTGCATACCTTCGGGCATAACCGATGTGGAGCAGCGTGCAGTGCGCGAGGCCGCTGAACAGGCTGGAGCCAAAGAGATACGTATGATTCACGAGCCGATGGCAGCCGCCATAGGTATCGGAATTGATGTTACCGAACCCGTGGGACACATGATTGTGGATATCGGAGGCGGTACGGCCGAAATTGCCGTTATTTCACTTGGCGGTATTGTCCGCAACAAGTCGGTGCGTATTGCTGGCGACGAGTTCAATGAGAATATTATCGAATATATGCGCAAAATCCACAGTCTGCACATAGGCGTACGTACCGCCGAGCAGATTAAGATTAAAGTGGGTTCGGCTATCAGCGAGCTGAGAGAGGAAGAAGTTCCCGAAGATTACGAGGCACGTGGCCGTCACGTAACCACCGGTATCCCCGAGACACACCTCGTTTCGTACAAAGAGGTGGCCAACGCCCTCGACAAATCCATAAGTCGCATAGAGAGTGCCATACTTGAAGCTCTGGCCGACACTCCTCCTGAGCTGGCCGCCGACATCTACGAGTCGGGTATCTATCTGGCAGGCGGCGGTGCCTTGCTGCGCGGTCTCGACGCCCGTATAGCAGAACGTACCAAACTGAAAGTCCATGTGGCCGAAGACCCCCTGCGCGCCGTGGCACGTGGAACAGGCAAAGCCCTCAAAAACCTCGACAGATTCGACTTCTTGATCAAGTAAATTTTGTGTGTTCTATAAATGTTTTTGTTTGACACCTGCTTCTGAAAAGTTGCGGGTGTTTTTTGTGTGCGCTGTGCGCAGTGAACTGTGATCTGTGAACTGTGATCTGTGAACTGTGATTTGTGAACTGTGATGAAGAAAGGTTCAGTGAACCTTTCGATAGCACGAAGTGCGGAGAAAAAAGTGATTAGACGTTGGTCCTTAGACTTTTGACCTTTGACCAACAACTTCCTAACTCCTAACTCCTAACTCCAACTCCAAACTCCAAACTCCTAACTCCTAACTCCTAACTATTAGTGTGCTTCCAGCCAGTTGTCGCCGGTTTCCACGCCGAGGTCGATGGGGACGGTGAGGGGCAGGGCGTTTTTCATATTCTCGGTAACGATGGCCGTAACTTCGTCGAGTTCGGGTTTGTAAACGTCGAACACAAGCTCGTCGTGTACCTGCAGTATCATCTTCGATTTCAGTCCGCGTTTGCCGAATTCCGCATAGATGTTGTTCATGGCAATTTTTATCATATCTGCCGAGGTGCCTTGTATGGGCATGTTCACGGCGTTGCGTTCGGCAAAGCTGCGCAGGTTGTTGTTGCGCGAGTTGATGTCGGGTAAGGCCCTGCGACGGCCGAGCATGGTCTGTGCGTAGCCGTGCTCACGGGCGGTGGCAATGCAGCTGTCGATATATTTCTTGATGTCGGGGTACTGCACGAAATACTCTTCTATCAAATCCTGAGCCTCTTTGCGCGGAATGCCGAGCTGTTCGGCCAATCCGAAGGCGGAGATGCCGTATATGATGCCGAAGTTCACCGATTTGGCGTTGCGACGGAGGTCTTTGGAGACTTCCTCGATGGGCAGTTTGTAAATCTTGGCTGCCGTAGCGGCGTGGATGTCAAGGTTTTGAATAAAGGCGTTTTTCAGATGCTCGTCGCCGGAGAGCGAGGCGATGATGCGAAGCTCTATCTGCGAGTAGTCGGCGGCAAGCAGCGTGTAGTCGTCGTTGCGGGGAATGAAGGCTTTGCGGATTTCGCGTCCTCGCTCGGTGCGGATGGGTATGTTTTGCAGGTTGGGATTGCTGGAGCTGAGTCGTCCGGTGGCTGTAACTGTCTGGTTGAAAATGGTGTGCAGACGGCCGTCGGCGGGCGAGATGAGTTTTGGGAACGCATCGAGGTAGGTGCCTATCAGCTTGGTTAGCGAGCGGTAGTCCAAAATCAGCGGCACTATGGCGTGTTTGGCGGCGAGTTTCTGCAGCACGTCCTCGGCAGTGGAATATTGCTTTGTGGCAGTGCGTGGCGGCTTGTCCACAATCTTCAGTTTTTCGAAAAGCACTTCGCCGAGCTGCTTGGGCGAGTTGATGTTGAAACTGCCTCCGGCGTGCTCATATATCTGGTTTTCAATATTGTGAAGCTCTTTCTGCAGCGACTCGGAATACTGCCGCAGGTAGTCGGTGTCGATACGCACGCCCTCGTTTTCCATGCTCAGAAGCACATCGACGAGCGGCAGCTCCACGTTGCGGAAGAGTTTGTCGTTTTCGGTCTGCATAAGCTCCTCGTTCAAAAGCGGATAGGTCTGCAAAAGCATCTCCGCCGCCTGACAGGTGTACTGGCGTAGCGTTTCGGCATTCTGTTTGACGAAAGTGGGGAGGTCGTTTTTCTGCACTTTCTTTGTAAAAGTCTCGATGTCAAATAGTTCCTGTGAAAGATAACTGCGGAAGATGTAGTCGGCGGTGTGCCGCGAGTCGGAGTGGAGCAAGTAATGGGCTATGGTGGCGCAGAAAACGTTGCCTTTCAGTGCGATGCCCACTGCAGCAAGGCTTTTCTTGGCCTGTTTCAGGTCGAGACATATTTTTGTGCCGGCCTCGTTTTCGAGGTAAGACTTCACAGCGGACAGACAGTCGGTATTGTAAAGGTCTATGTATGTGGCAGTTGTGCCATCGGCGGCGAAAGCTATGCCCAACACTTGGTCGTGCAGTTGCATGAGGTGGAAGGTGGCGGTTTTGTCGGCCAAATTTTTTAAATATTTCTCCGCCTCGTCTTTGGCTGATATCGTGTTATAAACCAGTTTGATAGGAGTGGTATTTAAAGTGTCGCTTTCTATGCTTCCGAAAAGGTCCATCTGGTCGTTGTTGCCGAAAAGGGTGGGCTGTGCTGGTGCCGTTGCTTTCGGGGCTGGGGCGGCCTGCAGCTTGGTTATAAGCTCGGGCGAGGTGGTGGAGTAGATGGTGAAGATGCGTTTGGCAAGGTTGCGGAACTCCAGTTCGTCGAAAAGGCGTTTCAGTTCGTCGAAGTTGGGGTCGCTAACCCGCAGGGCCTCCTCGTTGAAATCCACGGGAGCGTCGAGGGCAATGGTGGCCAACTCCTTGGAAAGCAGTGCCTGTTCGGCGTACTGTCCAACGAGTTCCCGCAGTTTGTCGTTCTTTATATTCTGGTACTCTTTTACAAGGTTTTCCACACTGCCGAACTCGTTTACAAGCTGTTTGGCTTTTTTCTCGCCGATGCCGGGGATGCCGGGGATGTTGTCGATGGAATCGCCCCAAAGTCCCAGTATGTCAGCCACTTGCTCGCAGCGTTGCACCGAAAATTTCTCGAGAATTTCGGGTACGCCTAAAATCTCGTCCTTATGTCCCATACGCCCGAACTTGTAAATCTTTACGTTTTCGGTAACCAGCTGTCCGAAATCCTTGTCGGGAGTGGCCATAATTACCTCGAATCCAAGCTGTTCGCCCTTGTGAGCGAGAGTGCCTATAACATCATCGGCCTCGTAGCCCTCGCAGGTAACGATGGGTATGTTGAACGCGCTGATAATCTGACGGATATACGGCAGAGCCACCTGAATGTCCTCCGGCATGGCGTCGCGGTTGGCTTTGTATTCGGCAAAACGCTCGTGACGGAAAGTGGGGGCGGGCAGGTCGAAAGCCACGGCCATGTGCGTGGGTTTCTGACTCTGCATCAGCTCAAAAAGGGTTGTTGTAAACCCCATTATCGCCGAGGTGTTGAGGCCTTTGGAAGTTATTCGAGGATTGCGGCTCAGTGCGTAGTAGGCACGGTAAGTTATTGCCATACCGTCGAGCAGTAACAGCTTGTTTTTCATTTTTTTTTCGAAAGTGTGTTTAAATTAAAGACTTTACTTCAAGGAGTCTTTTGTTAGCTCGTCGTACTCCTTGCGGTTGCGCAAGATGTTGCAGGCCAGATACACTGCGCTGCGGAACGACTGCTCGGAGGCTTTGTCCTTGCCGGCAATCTCGTAAGCGGTGCCGTGGGCTGGCGAGGTGCGTATGTAAGGCAGTCCGGCGGTATAGTTCACGCCTTCGGTGAACGACATCAGTTTGAAAGGTATCAGACCTTGGTCGTGGTAGAGAGCCAGAACGCCGTCGAAATCCTTGAACTCCGACGAGCCGAAGAAGCCATCGGAAGGGTAGGGACCATAAACGAGCATGTTTTTCTCTATGGCTTCCTGAATGGCGGGAGCCACCACACGCTGGTCATCGTCGCCGATAACGCCGTTGTCGCCGGCGTGGGGGTTGAGGGCAAGCACGGCAATCTTGGGACGGGTGATGCCGAAGTCGCGTTTCAGCGAGGCGTTCATGATGCCTATCTTCTCCATCAGCAGTTCTTTGGTGATGGTGTTGGGCACCTCGCGCAAGGGCAGGTGGTTGGTAACGATGCCGATACGTATTCGGTCGCACACCATCATCATAAGGCTTTTGGTACCGAATTTTTGCGACAGGTATTCCGTATGTCCCGGAAAATCAAAGGTTTTCGACTGTATGTTCTTTTTGTTGATGGGAGCTGTAACAAGCACATCCACATCGCCGTTCATCAAGTCCTCGCAGGCGCGTTCGAGTGCGAGCGACGACAGCTGTCCGGCCACTTCGGTGGACTTGCCGACGTCGATTTTTATCTCCTCGTTGGTGATGTTGATGATGTTGAACTTGTTGTGCTGCAGGCTTTTGGCATCGCGGGCGTTGACGAAAGTGAGGTCGTTATGCGCCAGCAGGTTCTTGTGGTAGGTGGCCACTTTCGACGAACCGTAAAGCACGGGGGTGCACTGCTCCAGCATACGGCTGTCGGCAAAGGTTTTCAGTATTACTTCGTATCCCACACCGTTGATGTCGCCGTGGGTTATGGCTAATTTTATTTTTTCTTGCATAATGCGATGGTTTTATTCGTGTATATCATTGTCGGCAAAAGGTTTTTCGCGTTGCCGCAAGCCAAATGCCAAACTGCAAATATACGATTTTTTTTTCAATTGGCAAAGTGCTTCTTTAACTCCTTTTCGCCTTCGGCTCAAGAGATCTTGTAAATCTTGTAGAAATTTTTTTGTAGAGGTCCCCTTTTCTCCTACGGCGAAAGAAATCTTTTAAATCTTGGAAATTTTATCCGCTTACAGCGGATAATTGTCTAGATTCCCAAGATTTCAGCCGCTTGCGGCTAGGTGGATTTTGTTTTATAACTGTCTGATAATTCGCATTTTGCAAATTGGCAAAAGTGATTCTTTAACTCCTTTTCGCCTTCGGCTCAAGAGATCTTGTAAATCTTGTAGAAGTCCCCTTTTCGCCTACGGCGAAAGAAATCTTTTAAATCTTGGAAATTTTATCCGCTTACAGCGGAAATTGTTTAGATTCCCAAGATTTGTTCACACTAATGATTTATTTCATAGGTGTTCACGATTATTCACATATTTGATTGAATTTATTGGTGTTCATGAATGCTAACGCATTTGCTTCGCAATTCAGCCGCTTGCGGCTAGGATTATTTTAATTGCCCGTAGGGCAAGGTGGATTTTAGTATGTAACTGCTTGATAATTTGAGTTTTATGACGAGATACGATATTTCTTAACGTCTTATCTAAAAACAAATCACTAATCACTATTTGTTCTCCGCTTCGCTATCAAAAAATCCACTGGATTTTTTTTCATCACTTTTCACAAAAAAAATCGTATCTTTGCAAAATCAAAAACAAGTAAAAAAACTGCAAACTCAAAACTACAAACTCAAAACTACAAACTGCAAACTCAAAACTGCAAACTATGAATCAAGGTCGTCATATATGCAATGAGCTGAAGGCGTTGCGTCGGCGGATAGCCGAGGAGAACGGTATCCCTTTGGAGACCGAGGAATGCACCTACCGTGGCGAGTGCTGCGGCACCTGTCCCCGTTGCGATGCCGAGGTGCGCTATCTCGAGGACGCCCTCTCGCGCCGCTTGCGTATGGGCAAGGCCGC
>JAFSOU010000097.1 GCA_017443265.1 Bacteroidales bacterium
GGAGTTAGGAGTTAGGAGTTAGGAACTGATTGATAATGAACAATTGACAATTAAAATAAAACAATACTGCTAAGTTACTAATTACTAATCACTAATAAATCACCATGAACGACCACCCATCAACACTTGAAAAGCTTGCGGCATCGCAGGGATTCAAGGCTTTTATGAAAAAGCTTGCCATTTTTGCGGGTATAGTCACTGTGGTAGGACTGGTCATGAAACTTTGCGGGATGCAGGAGTCCGAAATGTTGCTCGTTACAGGCATGAGCACCCTTGCCCTTGTGGCGTTTTTCTGTTCGTGGATTCCCTGCCCTTACGAGGGTTTCCGCGGAGTATGGGCTTTTACGATGAAAGTCACAGGCATATCGCTGGCAGTAACACTTTTGGGACTGCTGTTTCTGATAATGCATTGGCCGGGTGCAAATTTGATGCTGATCGTAGGAATTTTACTATTGATTCTCGACATACCGGTTTTAATTTGGTTGTTTAGACTGATTAAAAATCACAAAAACGAACACCCCGAAAAAGATGAGTAGCCACAGAAAGACAAACATACTGTTCATAATCCTTGCGAGTGTCGTAGGGTTGTGTGTTGCTTTGGGTGGCTTATTTAAAATAATGCATTGGCCAGGAAGTAATGTCCTGATAGTGCTCGGAATGAGTTCAGCATGTTACGTCCTGATTGGGTTCGTCATCTACCGCTGCATTATTGTTGGTAAGGACAAAACCAAACCTGCAATCTACAAGGCTTTCGGCATCGTTGCGCTGGTACTTTTCGCCATGGCGGGAAGCATGATTCTGGTTGGTGCGATGTTTTGCATAATGCATTGGCCGGGAGGCCGCATAAATATGATAATGGGAGCCGTTTTCGCCCTCCCCGCGCTTGTCTCGACGATTATCGCCATTGCCAACAAAAACAAGAAAAAACAATTAAATAATTAATAAACTCAAACATTAAAAACATGGCTTACAATTTAAGAAACCGCAATTTTCTGAAGATATTAGACTTCAGTCCGAAGGAACTCAACTATCTGCTCGACTTGGCACGCGACCTGAAACGCGCTAAATATGCCGGTTGCGAGCAGCCCACAATGAAAGGCAAAAACATCGCCCTGATTTTCGAGAAGACCTCCACCCGCACACGCTGCGCTTTCGAGGTTGCCGCCAAGGACCAAGGCGCACACGTTACCTACCTCGGCCCCACCGGCTCGCAGATTGGCGTTAAAGAAAGCATGAAAGACACCGCCCGCGTGCTCGGACGCATGTACGACGGCATCGAATACCGCGGCTTTGCACAGGCCACCGTCGAGGAACTGGCAGCCTACGCCGGCGTTCCCGTCTGGAACGGTCTTACCAACGAGGCTCACCCCACCCAAATCCTCGCCGATTTCCTCACCATGCAGGAACATGTTGACAAACCCCTCAACCAAGTAACTTTCGCTTACGTAGGCGACGCCCGTTTCAACATGGGCAACAGCCTGATGGTTGGCGGAGCCAAGATGGGCATGGACGTGCGCATCATAGCTCCCAAGAAACTCCAGCCGGACGCCAAACTGGTGAAACAGTGCAAGGAGATAGCCAAGGAAACCGGCGCCAAGGTTACCGTTACCGACGACCCCGTTAAGGGCGTCAAAGGCTGCGACTTCATCTACACCGACGTTTGGGTAAGCATGGGCGAACCCGAAAAAGTATGGGCAGAACGCATTAAAATGCTGAAACCCTATCAGGTGAACAAACAGATGATGAAAAACACCGGCAACCCCAAATGCAAATTCATGCACTGCCTGCCCGCTTACCACAACCTCGAAACACAGGTGGGACGCGACGTGCACGAAAAATTCGGTCTCGACGGCATCGAAGTTACCGAGGAAGTGTTCGAAAGCGAAGCCTCCATCGTTTTCGACGAAGCCGAAAACCGCATGCACACCATCAAAGCCGTTATGGTGGCAACACTTGGTGACTAAACTGGACTTTGCAAAGTAATTTTTCATATTCTGCATCCCGTCAAATTATTTGGCGGGATGATTTTTTTTTGTGTATATTTGCAGATGTACAACCATTGATAAACAAACTAATAAACAAATTAATATACAACAATTTATGAAAAAGCTCACATTGATAATTGGATTAGTGGCGACTGTGTTTCTTTTAATAACAGCATGCACAAAAGAGAAAGAAAAGGCACCAAAACCTTACGACTTCCGTACACAATGGGTAGGACAATACTATTGCACTGGATATACGGTGGATCATCAATTTATCGACACTGCGCACCTTGTTAATTACTTCGTTGATCAGGGTTTAGATATACATTTAACCGCCCACAACGCAAACGACTCTCTTCTGATTGGGGACATCAGACAGTATGTAATTATTGATGGAGAAAGAGAATATGGACGTCCTTTATCTGTAGAATTTAAAGTTAATACTTTGGGAAATTTCTTTTTAACGACACATCTCGGAAAATGGCTTAGAATGAACGGGTTCTTTTATGACAACGACAGCATTTTCTTTACAATAACAGATTACTATGAACTTGTAGATGAAGACCCGTGCTACGACACAGGCTTCTTCAAAGGCGTCCGAGTATCGAGACAATAGCTCAAAAAAATCAATCGACAAACTACAAAACCGTATGCACACCATCAAAGCCGTTATGGTGGCAACTTTGGGCGACTGATAATTCGAAATTCGGATTTTTCCATTATACAATATTGAAATAAAAGACACCATAAAATGGCGTCTTTTATTTTTTATCAT
The DNA here is from genome assembly GCA_017443265.1 of Bacteroidales bacterium. Lineage (GTDB taxonomy): Bacteria > Bacteroidota > Bacteroidia > Bacteroidales > P3 > UBA1219. The sequence continues at coordinate 2,761 of JAFSOU010000097.1, forward strand.
CACAGTTCACTGATCACAGTTCACTAAAATTTCGTATCTTTGCAAACCAAAACGGCGGTGGCCGATTTGTTCAACACACTTTAAAACAACACATAACATGAACAACAACAAACTCAAAACCGAGATAATTTCGTATCTGCTCCTTATTTTGGGCAGCGCATTGTTCGCCGTGGGCGACGTGATGTTTGTAAACCCCTACCACCTTGCGCCCGGAGGCGTGTACGGCTTGGCCAACGTGTTCAACGCGCTGTGGGGATGGAAAATATCCATAGCCGGCGTGTGCATGGACATACCGCTGCTTATCATCGGCACCATCGTTCTGGGGCCGAAATTCGGTGTAAAGACCGTTATTTCGGTGATACTGATACCCGTGTTCACTTTCGTGATGGAAACTTTGTGGGGCTATGCGCCGCTTATCCACGGCGGCAATGTGTTGGCCGACACACAATCGGCCCTCTATTATGTGGCAAAGGACGGCTCCCACGTATGGTTCATGCCCGACTTCTTCCTCAACACCGTGGTGGCGGGACTTATCTACGGCGTGGCAATAGGCGTCATTTTCCGTGCCGGCGCCACCTCGGGCGGCAGCGACATCATATCCATGATACTGCACAAATACACCCATATTTCGCTCGGCACGCTGGTACTGATAGTGGACAGCCTTATTTCCCTCACCACACTCATAGCCTTCGAGGACATCCGTCTGCCAATCTATTCCATCATCCTTATCTTTATCGAAAGCAAGATAATAGACCTTGTGGTGGACGGCCTCAAGACCTACAAAACAGTGTTCATCGTTACCGACAAGATTGACGAGGTGCGCGATTTCATCATCAACGACATGGAACGCGGCGGCACCTGCTTTGCCGGAACAGGCCTCTACAAAGGCGCCGAGCGCAAGATGATTTATGTAACACTGGACCGCAGCGACCTTGTGAAACTGAAAATGAACATCCGCCGTCTGGACCCCGACGCTTTTATGAACATCATCGAAAGCAGCGAAATAATGGGCTTCGGTTTCAAATCCCTGCCCGAAAGCGAAAATTAGTTGCCAGTTGCCAGACTACACTTCTTAACCTGTTCAAAACCAAACAAATCCACACTCTTTTCTCTCATCGCTGTTCTCTGTCCACTATATTTCAAAAAAAATTCGTATCTTTGCAAAAACAATAAGTAAATAAACAAAACATATAGATATGATAGCCAAAGAATTACTCGATCCGCGCAGCATCGTTGTTGTCGGAGCTTCCGCCGATATCCACAAACCCGGCGGTCACGTGCTTTTGAACCTGAAAAACAGCAATTTCAAAGGCACCATATATGCAGTGAACCCCAAAGAGGACGAAGTGCAGGGAATAAAATGCATCCACAAAGTGGAAGACCTTCCGCAGGTGGACTGCGCAATATTGGCCATTGCCGCCAAATACTGTCCCGCCACCGTTGACGTGCTTGCCAAGGAGAAAGGCACCAAAGGTTTCATCATCCTCTCGGCCGGTTTTGCCGAAGAAAACGCCGAAGGCGCAGCCTACGAACGCCATATCGCCGACACCATCAACAGCGTGGGCGGCAGCCTGATAGGCCCCAACTGCACGGGATTCCTCAACACCAACTACTGCGGCGCTTTCGACGCCCCCATTCCCCCACTCGACCCCCACGGCGTGGATTTCGTAACCGGCTCCGGTGCCACAGCAGTGTTCATCAAAGAATACGGTATCACCAACGGCCTGAAATTCAATAGCGTATGGGCAGTGGGCAACTGCGCCCAGACAGGCATCGAGGACGTGCTCGAACACCTCGACACCACCTTCGACCCCGAAAAGAGCTCGCGCGTGATAATGCTTTATATGGAGAAAATCTCCAACCCGCAGAAACTCCTCAAACACTCGCGTTCCCTTATCAACAAGGGATGCCGCATTGCCGCCATCAAATCGGGCGGTAGCGCAGCAGGCAGCCGTGCCGCCAGCTCGCACACAGGAGCCCTTGCCACCAACGACGCCGCTGTGGACGCCCTTTTCCAGAAAGCAGGCATAGTGCGCTGCCAGAACCGTGAAGAACTGACAACAGTGTGCGCCATATTTATGCACCCCGAGGTGAAAGGCAAGAACATGGCCGTCATCACTCACGCCGGCGGTCCCGCCGTGATGCTCACCGACGTGCTGTCGAACAACGGCATGGACGTGCCCCATATCGAAGGCCCGAAAGCCGACGAACTGCTCACAAAACTATTCCCAGGCTCATCGGTAGGCAACCCCATCGACTTCCTCGCCACAGGAACAGCCGAACAGCTCGGCTACATCATCGACGCCTGCGAGAACGATTTCGACAACATCGACTGCATGTGCGTTATCTTCGGCAGCCCCGGACTGTTCCAGAACTGGGAGGTGTACAAACTCCTCGACGAAAAGATGAAAACCTGCAAGAAACCCATCTTCCCCATCATACCCTCCATCATCAACGTGCGTGAGGAACTTGACGATTTCATCAAAAACAAAAACCGCATCAATTTCCCCGAAGAGTGCGTTTTCGGCAACGCCCTGTGCAAGGTGTACAACACCCCAAAACCCCAGCCCGAGAACGTAGAGCAACCCGCCGTTGATGTGGCACGCATACGCAAGACCATAGACCGCTGCCAGAGCGGATACCTCGAAATTGCCGACTACAACGAGCTTTTGGATGCCGCCGGCATATCGCGCAAGAAATCCGTGGAGGTGGACAAAAAGGACGACGCATTGGCTTTCGCCAAAGAGGTGGGCTGCGGCAACGAAACCCCGCTGGTGATGAAAGTGGTAGGACCTCTGCACAAGAGCGACGTGGGTGGCGTAACCCTCGGCGTGAAAGACCTCGACACCGTTAGCCGCGAGTTCGACCGCCTGATGGCCATAAAGGACACCTACGCTGTGGAGATGTACCCCATGCTCGACGGCACCGACGTGTATATTGGAGCCATAAAAGACGAGAAATTCGGACACCAGATTTTCTTCGGTCTTGGCGGTATCTTCATCGAAGTGCTGAAAGACGTGCAGTCGGCTCTGGCACCCATCACCGCCGACGAGGCCAAGGTGATGCTCACCAAGCTGCGCGGATACAAGATTCTGCAAGGCGTGCGCGGACAAGAAGCCGTAAACATCGACCTCTACGCCGACCAGATAGCACGTGTGAGCGCTCTGGTACAGGCCGCTCCCGAAATTGTGGAGATGGACCTCAACCCGTTGCTCGGCAACCCGCGCTACGTAACCGCCGTGGACGCCCGCATCAGAATCGAGTAATAATCAGATATACAAAAAAGAACAATGAAAAGAACTTTTTGGGCAACATTATTATTATGTTGCCTTTTTTCTGTCAATGCACAGAAACGCGAACTGGGCCCGTTGCCCAATATGCAACCCGCCCCAAACCAATCGGTGAACAACATCCAAGGCCTGTCGGCCACCAGCGCCTTCATGGTTATGGACATTGTAAACGGAAAAGCCGGCGACAAGGAATTTGCATCGCAATACGGCATTTTCACAAAAAACGGCACAAGCTACGTGCAAGCCTTTGTAAGGATGGCACAAGGCTACAGCGCCAACGACCTTGCCATGTACGGCGTTAAAACAAAATACCAGAGAGGCAACATGGTTTCGGTACAGATACCTGTAAACCAATTCATTGCCTTGTCGAAATCGGGCCGTTGCTCGTTGATTGACGTTGGCACCAAAGGCCGTACAACCCTCGACAGTGCTCGTATTGTTACGGGCGTTGACAACGTTTACAACGGTGTAAACCTGCCCCACGGCTACGATGGCACGGGAGCAATTGTAGGCATTATCGACATCGGTTTCGAATACGGACATCCCGCTTTCTACGACTCCACCGGCACCACGCTGAGAATCAAGAGAGTATGGCAGCAAGACGACAGCACAGGCACAGCCCCCACCACTTTCGGCTACGGCAGCGAATACACCTCGCAAGCGGCCATCCTCAACGTAGCCCGCAGCACCGCCTCCGAGACCCACGGCACCCACGTGGCAGGCATAGCAGCCGGATGCGGCGGCAACACAGCAGCCATGCGCAAATACCGCGGCATGGCACCCAACGCCGACATAGTTCTGGTTTCGACCACCTTGACCACAGCTTGTATCTACGACGGTATCGAATACATTCAGGAATACGCCCTTTCGGTGGGCAAACCCTGTGTTATAAACATGAGCATCGGCAACCACACCGGCCCCCACGACGGCACTTCCAATTTCGACAGCGCCTGCGACACCCTGATGGTTTATTACCCCAACAAGCTGCTACTTGTGGGCGCCGCCGGCAACGAGGGCGAGGACAAACTGCACATCGACAAGACCTTCACCGCCTCCGACACTCTGCTTTACACCATCTTGGATTTCAACGGAAGTTCTGCAGGATTCACATACATCGACATTTGGGGCGACGACACCAGCACGCGCTTTATGGCGGGAATTGGCATTGTGGACACCACCGACGGCTCTTTCGACGATGCAAGCAACTACTACTTCTCGTGGGCAAACAGCTACGCCGATTTCACCCTTACCGACAGCGACAACCAAAACACTTACTGCCGCGTTTATCAGAGCAACGGAAGCAGCACCAACAACGGCAAAAACAACATCACATTTGTTGTAAACGCCAACAGCCAGACCCACAACAACCAGAAAATAATACTGATTGTCAAAGCCTATGCCGGCAACAAAATCAACGCATGGACCAGCGACGGCACATTTACAGACTGCGGATTCAGGGTGGTGTCGGAAGGCAACACTAACAGCACCGTGGGCGAGATTGGCGGCACCGGACACAGCATCATAAGCGTGGGCTCCTACTCCACCCGCAAGACGTGGACATCCACCAGCGGACGTCAGGCCAATTGGACATACATCACCAAAGGCGACCTCTCCTATTTCTCGTCGCACGGCCCCACTGCCGACTACCGCGCCAAACCCGACATCACAGCGCCGGGAGAATGGATAATAGCCCCGATAAACCGCTTCAACACCAGCTACGCACGTTCCAACTACACCGTGGCCACCGCCTCGTTCAGAAACAACACCGAATACTACGCCGCAATGCAGGGCACCTCCATGGCAACGCCGATGGTTACAGGCATCATGGCTCTGTGGCTGCAGCAAGACACCGCACTGAGCTTCGACTCGGCACTGGTGAAACTCCGTCGCTCCGCCATTACCGACAGCTACACCGGCACCATACCCGCCGCCGGTAGCAACCTGTGGGGCAAAGGCAAGATCAATCCCATGGGCGGACTGCCTTACACTGCGCCCACAACTTTCACAGTAACAGTTACTTCCAACGACACCACCAAAGGCACCGTGCGCGGTGGCGGCACCTACACTGCCGGTTCCACAATAACCATTCGCGCCATACCACACAACGGCTACCGCCTTGTGCGATGTAACGACAACGACACCCACACCACCCGACAGATTACGGTGAACAGCAACATGGCATTTACAGCCACTTTCGACGAAATTCCCTACGTGGAATGCCCCGCCATCACCCAGTTCCCGTGGTACAACACTTTCGACAGCGACCTCAGCTGCTGGCGCAACGTGGATGCCGACGGCGACGGCTACAAATGGGCTTTCGGGCAGAAGAACTCCATCGCCTTCGCCATGTCCGAATCTTTCTCGGTACTGGACAGCACATACGTCGCCCTCGACCCCGACAACTGGCTGATAAGTCGCCCGTTTGTGCTTCCGGCCAACGCCCAGCTCAGCTGGTCGGCAATTTCGTACAACACAAGCTATTTCGCCGAACATTACTCTGTTTATATCTCCACAACGGGCAACGAGCCACGTAATTTCAGCACCGTGCTTCACAGCGAGACCCTCGCCAATTCCAATCCCACAACAAGGAGCAAGGACCTGAGCCAATACGCCGGGCAAACGGTGCGCATAGCTTTCCGTCATCACAACTGTCCCGATGTGGTGGCACTGATACTGTTCGACATTTCAATAACGCAACAGCAGCAGCCGCCCCAGGGCATCGACGAGGCCACGGCAGCAGAACCTACCATCGCCACCAACGGGCTTGCGATAACCGTTTCGGGCGTGGAGAACGAGAATGTGCGCATTATCGACACTTGGGGACGCATCATAGTGAACGGCAACTGCGACAACGGCACCCACCAGATGCCCGCAGCAGGCGTGTATATGGTGCAGATAGGCAACCGCAAAGCACAGAAAGTGGTGGTTTCGACAGCAGCCAGATAGCCACTGCCTTGCCTTCGACAAAAGAGGATGGCTCCGGTCGTCCTCCTCATTTGTTTGAAAAACAGATATTTTGCTATGCTTAATTTGAACCAAAACAATAATAAACAAACAAAACTCATAAAAAAAGAAAAAGTATTTTGGATTATTCGGAATTGCCTTTTTAGCAACAATCTTGTGCATATCTACAGCATCATGCACAAAAGACGAACAGAAAGATGATAACGACACAGCGGAAAACAGCGGCTCCGGAACAAATGTGGGGTCCAATCCTTTTGCCGGCAACACATATAAGGCTGTTGGCGAGGGAAGAGACGAAGACGACTATTTTGCATTTTCGGAAACCACAGTATCGTGGAGACACGACAATTTGTCCAACTACACGTTCGACGACGAAACGTTCACTTTGTCGAGAGGCACAGCCGTTGTAGCAACAGTTTCTTACACTTTCTCCGAAGATAAAAACACGCTTACGTTATCGTCTTCGGCAGGCATTTCGGGAACATACGCCAAACAATAAGTCCTTCTGACTTTTTTACTAAGGTCTGGTAAAACTCGTAATGAGCCTTACCGGACCTTTTTCGCTGGGGCGTCGAAAACTATTTCGTCGGGACTTCGCATACAAAAAACACTTTCCCTTTCGGGCAATAATCCACACCTTTCGACGTTATTAAATAAATTGCACATCGTCAGTAAAAACACGAAAAAAAACATTTTGTGGGTTCATTAGTGTATTTCGTTGTTAAAAAACGCCCAAATGTCGCAGAAAATTGTTATGTTTGCAAAACATAAAAAAAACACATTTTGAAATAACGCTTTAAAATATAATCACTTAAACAAAAATTAGTAAGTCATGAGAAAAAAAATAGTAGCCGGAAACTGGAAAATGAACAAGACTTTCGACGATGCCTACGAGCTTGTCGAAGCCATTGCCGAAAAAATGGAATCCCTTGCCAAACCCGAACACGAGGTGGTTATTTGTCCGCCCTTCCCTTTCTTGGAGATGTGCGGCGACATGTCGCAGGAGTCGTTCTTCGCCGTCGGAGCACAGGACGTTAGCGAACACGAGAGCGGCGCCTACACCGGCGAGGTGGCAGCCACCATGCTGAAATCGATGGACATCGACTACTGCATAGTGGGACACTCCGAACGTCGCGCCTACCACAACGAAAGCAACGAAGCCATAGCCAACAAGGTAAAACAGCTGCTGGCCAACGACATACGCCCCATCTTCTGCTGCGGCGAGAAACTGCCCGAACGCGAGGCCGGCACACAGTTCAACGTGGTTGAGAAACAGATAAGCGAAAGCCTTTTCGGCCTCACCACCGACGAGTTTGCCAACATCGTAATAGCCTACGAACCCGTGTGGGCCATAGGCACAGGCAAAACCGCCACTCCCGAACAGGCACAGGAGATGCACGCCTTTATCCGCTCGCTGATAGCCAAGAAATACGGCCAAGACGTTGCCGACAACACCACCATACTGTACGGCGGCAGCTGCAACGCCAAAAACGCCAAAGAACTTTTCGCCAACCCCGATGTCGACGGCGGACTGATAGGCGGCGCCTCGCTCAAAGCCGACGACTTTGTAACAATCATTGAATCGCTGTAATCAGTGAACTGTGAACTGTGAGCAGTAATTAAAAAAAAGACGCAAAAAATTGCGTCTTTTTTTTTCTGAATCCTGACCCCAAATTACTAACTACAAACTACTAATTGTCAATCGGTAAACATCACCACCCAGTGGTATTTGCGGGCGCCCTCGTCCTCGGCGAATCCCACACCCACTTTGGCAAAGTCGGGATTGAGCAGATTCTCTTTGTCGGCCTTGAAATCCAGCCAGCCCTCCACCACCTCCTGCACGCTGCTGCGGAACACACTCGACCAAGCGATATTTTCGCCCGAAACACTGAATTTAAGGCTGTATTTGCGCATCATCTCGTCGGGCATGCCGTGTACCGGCGATTTGTGCACATAATACTGTTCGGCAAGCATCTCCTCGGCCTTTATCTGCGCCACACGGCATATATTGCTTTTCAGTTCGACTTCCGTCAAACCTTTCGACAAACGTATCTCGTTAATAGCCTGAGCTATATCCTTCTGCATCGCCTCGCGGCGTTTCTTTTTCTCCTGCAGCTGAAGCGGATTCTGCGGCGAAACTACAGCAGCCTGTTTTTTTTCATTGGCCGTCTGGAAAGAGGCAAGTGCCACTCCCGACATCAACAATGCGGCAACCGACAGATATACAGTTATTTTCATCGATTTTTTTCAATTATTGTCACTTAATTTTGTAACAACAAAAATACAAAAATTATGCCAAAACACGAAATCTCGTCGCCATCAAAACATATCGCATTGCAAATCAGGCTAATACATCATAGTTTAAAAATCGATGAAATAAAAAAGCGAAAAACGTGGAAATTAGACAAAAAAAACGTATATTTGTAATGCCGTGCAAAAGAGCTTTTTGCATAGCAACAAATTGAATAACAATATTTTAAACACAAAAAAAAACGAAATGAAAACAGCTTATAACTTTAACGCAGGTCCCTGCGTATTGCCGAAACAGGCAATTGAGAACACCGTTAAGGCTCTCTACGACTTTGACAACACCGGCATCGGAATTGCCGAAATCAGCCACCGCACCCCCGGTTGGGAAAAACTGATGGCCGATACCCGTCAGCTCTGGCGCGACTTGCTGAACATCCCCGAAGAATACGAGGTACTGTTCCTCGGCGGCGGTGCCAGCACCCAGTTCATGACCGTTCCCGCAAACCTCCTGAACAAAAAAGCCGCCTATCTGCAGACAGGCGTTTGGGCCAAGAAAGCCGCCAAAGAAGCTAAACTGTTCGGCGAGACCGTTATCGTAGCCAGCAGCGAGGACAAGACCTACAGCTACATCCCCAAAGGATGGACCGTTCCCGCCGACGCCGACTATTTCCACATCACAACCAACAACACCATCTACGGCACCGAAATCCGCCGCGACATGGACGCCAGCGAAATCAACAACGTTATGCTGGTTGCCGACATGAGCTCCGACATCATGAGCCGTCCCGTTGACGTGAAGAAATACGGTCTCATCTACGGTGGCGCACAGAAAAACGTTGGCCCTGCCGGCGTAACTTTCGTTATCGTTCGCAAGGACATCCTCGGCAAAATCACCGACCGTCAGTACATGAACCCCCTGCCCACAATGGTGGACTACCGCACACACGCTGCAGAGGAAGCCAAGAACATCAGCATGTTCAACACTCCTCCGGTGATCAACATCTACATGATGTACGAAACCCTGAAATGGGTCAAGGAACTCGGCGGCGTTGAAGCCATGAACAAAATCAACGTCGAAAAGAGCAACCTGCTTTACGAAGAAATCGACCGCAACAGCATGTTCATCGGCACAGCCGAAAAAGACAGCCGTTCTATCATGAACCACTGCTTTGTTATGGCTCCAGGCTACGAAGACAAGCAGGACGCTTTCATGGCTTTCGCCAAAGAACGCGGCATGGTGGGCATCAAGGGACACCGCAGCGTTGGCGGCTTCCGCGCAAGCCTCTACAACGCCTGCCCGAAATCCGCCGTCGAAGCCCTCGTACAGTGCATGCAGGATTTTGAAAAACAAAACAAGTAGTTTTGTAGTGATCTGTGAACTGTGATCAGTGATAAAGAACGGTTATAGTTCACAGATTTCATTTTTTTCACAACGCTATGCACCATCGCGATTTAAACGTCTGGAAAGAAAGTATAAAACTCGTAAAAAAAGCATATACTCTTTCCGCCGACTTCCCGACATCGGAACAGTTCGGTTTGACTTCGCAGCTCAGGCGTGCAGTGGTTTCAATACCGTCCAACATAGCCGAAGGTTGTGGCAGAAACAGCGACAAAGAACTCATACGATTCTGCTGGATAGCAATGGGCTCACTGTCGGAAGTGGATACCCAACTGGTAATAGCCAAGGAGTTGGGATATGTAAACGACACAAAAGAAATTGATGCGAGCATAAGCAATGTGAGAAAGTTATTGTCAGGATTCATTAATTATTTAGAAAACAAACAGAACTGTTGAAAGGCGAACCCTTGATTACAGATCACAGCTCACTGATCACAGTTCACTAATCATTAATCATGAAAGTATTAGTTGCAACAGAAAAACCTTTCGCAAAAGTGGCCGTTGACGGCATACGCGAAGTTGTTGAGAAGAACGGTTACGAACTCGTTCTGCTCGAGAAATACACCGATGTGAACGATCTTTACAAAGCCGTGGCCGACGTTGACGCCATGATTGTTCGTTCCGACAAAGTTACCAAAGAAGTGATAGACCACGCCAAGAACCTGAAAATAGTGGTTCGCGCAGGCGCCGGCTACGACAACCTCGACCTTGAGGCTTGCACCGCCCGCGGCATCGTGGCTATGAACACCCCCGGCCAGAACAGCAACGCCGTCGCCGAACTGGTGATGGGCATGCTGGTTTACGCCGTGCGTAACTTCTACAACGGCAAGAGCGGCTCCGAACTGATGGGCAAAAAACTCGGCATACTCGCTTTCGGCAACGTGGGACGCAACGTGGCCCACATAGCCAAAGGCTTCGGCATGGACGTTTACGCCTACGACGCTTTCCTCACCGCCGACCAGATCAACGCCAGCGGCATGGCTACAGCAGTGGCCAACCAAGACGCACTCTTCGAGACCTGCGACGTGGTAAGCCTCCACATCCCCGCCACCGCCGAGACAAAACAGAGCATCAACTACAACCTCGTTGGCAAAATGCACAAAGGCGGCATACTGGTGAACAGCGCACGTAAGGAAGTCATCGACGAAGCCGGACTGCTCAAGCTGATGGCCGAACGCACCGACCTCAAATACATCACCGACATCATGCCCGACGCCAACGACGAATTTGCAAAATTCGAAGGCCGCTACTTCGCAACTCCCAAAAAGATGGGTGCCCAGACCGAAGAGGCCAACATCAACGCCGGCATAGCTGCCGCCAACCAGATTGCCGACTTCTTCAAGACCGGCAACAAGAAATTCCAAGTGAACAAATAAAACTTGAATTTTGATAAAAACGAAGAGGGCGGCAACACGCCGTCCTTTTCTTTTAAAAACGGGGCATTAGCTCATCTGGTAGAGCGTTTCGTTCGCAACGAAAAGGCAGGCGGTTCGAGTCCGCTATGCTCCACGGAAACAGTTGAAAGTTGAAAATTGAAAAATAGTAATCAGTTGGCAGGATTCAGTTGTCAGAAAGATAGTCACGAAGGGACTTTATCCCAATAACCACATACGGAAGCCTGAAAACACTCAAGCCCCGAAGGTGTGAAGAAACATCCAGTGGATGTTTCGATAGCGACCAAAGGGAGCGGAGAAATGAGCCCTGAAAGGGCGACATATTATAGGCAGGGTCGTAAGCCCCTGTATAGAATGCAACCCCAACCAATTGAGCCCTGAAGGGGCGACAGATAGCAGCAGATATATTCAATTATAAAATCCGAAAAACAGATAAGGGTGTTCCAAATGTTTTGGAGCACCCTTGTTTGTCTTTTTATTTAAAAAGCGGGTATCCTGCCTTTGCCGGTCCCATACGTCTTATTCCGCAAGCTAACTGTTGTACTTTTTCCGTTTCTTTTCCCCTTAAAAAGACTAAAAAAAAGTCTTTCGACCAGCCTTGCTTCATACTCAAAAAAGAGCGGCGTGCCAAGTCCGAAAGACGACTGCAAAATTACAATTTATTTTCGAATTGCGCAAAAAAAAAAAACAGATCAGCCTGTTTCTCCGCTCTAAGTCGGGCCGTCACTCATATAATATGAGGCGTTAGGTGCCAAATCTGGAAAAACAAGAGGCTTAGGAATAAGCAAGTATCGCGCTTTCGCTTGAACCACAACATCCAAAAAGCCTCTCACGGTGTTTTTCTCTGTCCTTCCCGCCTGCTGCGCAGGCTTGTAGCAAACACCAAAAGCACGTTGTAAAGTTACGAATATTTTTCTAACCGAACAAAATATTACTATAACACGCTATAAAACAATGCATTGCAAATAAGCAAGCATCAATTTTTGGACCTCTTTTCGCAGAGTTTCAAGTTAGTTTTAATTCCCTTTTCGTACCTTACGAACCTCATTCACAATTTCGTCCAGCGTTACATCGTTCTTATTAACCGATTTATTCAACATTTCGGCTTCATTCATCAGTGCCTGACGTTCCAAAATCCGGGATGTTTTCTCATCCTTCCCAGAATTGGAAATATCGTTTGATGGCTCAGGACTTCCCAAACCATACGGGTCGTCAACCAGTTCTTTATACCCCTTCAGGTTCTCGATTTTACGTTTTGTTTTGTCGTTTTTCGACAACTTCTTCGGTCGCGAAGGCACGTTCACTTTTCGGAAAAAGAGCTTGTCGGTTTTTCGCTGAGCGGCCAAGTCAGCCTTACGACATTCCACGGCCAAGGCTATGGCCTCTTTCATATTTTCCAAAAGCTCGTCGAGGGTTTTGCCCTGCGACACAGCCTCGGGCACCTCTCTGCACTGGCCTGTGTACACCCCCGTTTCGAGATTTTTCTGTACAATTACGGTATATTCCATATATTTTTATCAATTTCGCACACACGCTGTGTGTCCCTACAATTTTAAATTATCAACTATCAATTAAAAATTTCAACTTTCAACTATCAATTTTCAATTTCCCTCACTCTTTCTCTCTTGGGCAGTTTTTTGTTCACCTCGTTGTAGGCATGGGCAATGAGGCTCAGCAGCAGCTCGTCCTTGACGTCGCGGCCGAAATAAATCTGGTTCCAATATTTTTTGTTCCAATGGTACGCCCCTTCTATGGCACTGTAGCGCTCGCGCAGCTGCTCGGCTTTCTCGGGGTCGCATTTGAGCACAGAAAGGTCGGGCTTGTCGGTGGCTATGCAGCCGAAAATCTTGCCCTTGAGGCGGAACACCACCACGGTGTCGTCGAAAGGCATGTCCTCGGTTACGAACGGCAACGCAAGGCAGTGTAAACGGAATTGTTCTATATCCATAATCGATTATTTTTAACACGAATTACCTATTTTATATAAACACGAATTGCCATGTAATTATCCATTAATTTTTCAAGCATTTTTATACAAACATGAATTACCATGTAATTATCCATTAATTTTTGAACTACAGCAATTTATGATTAATTTTTGGCAATTACATGTAAAAAATCTTTTTCGTGTTTTTAGATGTTACTATTGCTCGGGATAATGGTACTGACCTTTGCCGCGGGTCTTTTTGCCGAACTGCACGGCGTTTTTCGGGCAATAGTGGTAGCAGGCGTCGCAGTTGGTGCAGTTGCCGTTCCAGTGCGGGCGGCCGTTTTCCATGGTGATGTTGTGCAACGGGCACACGCTGGCACATTTGCCACACGAGATGCAGTCGTCGGTGCTGAAGAAAGGCTTGTCGGACACCCAGCGGTAGAAGCCTTTGCCAATGACGTTAGTCTTGAACCGCGGAAAAAGTCCTTTCAGCAGACCTTCGCCCCCACTGCGACTGGCGATGGCTGCGGCCACTTCGGGCAGGTGTTTACGGGCACGTGCCAGCTTGCGCTGTTCCACACGCTTGGAGTCGATGCCCATGCCAGCCATGTTTATGTAGATGTTGGGCATAACGAAACAGAACGAGGCGTCGAGCTGCAGTCCGGCTTTCTGCAGGTCGGCGCGGAACACCTGCTCCGCCATTCCAGCGTTGTCGCCGCAGGTTACGGCCACCCACACGTATGTAGCATTGCCGCCGACACGCAGCCGGCTCACGAAATCGGACACCAGATGTGGCGGTCGCCACGAGTAGATGGGAAAAACAAACCCCACGCTCTCGCCCTCCGCCAAGGAATATTCGTAGCTGCCCGAGCGTTCGGCGTCGGGGATGAACACAAGACTTTCGCCCAGAGCGTCGGCCAATCCCTTGGCCACAAAACGGCTGTTGCCGCATCCCGAAAAATAGAATATCATATTGTAAGTATTTTTTTTGCAAAGATAAGATTTTTTTTATTGGTGTCCGATTAAAAGTTCAATAGACTTTATAACTCTCAGTAAAGCAATATATTGAGCAAATTGGCGAGGACGAGGAGTTATGGTTTTAAGTGTTTATCTTCTTTTTCTTTTTTATTTAAACAAAAGAAAAGAAGCAAAAGAAAAATTCAAGGCTGTGACAAAAAAACTAAAAAACGCCTGCGTTCCGCTAAAGTCGTCAAACTCGCACTGCAGTCGTTGTTTATTACATAAGCAAAATCTCACACTTGATTTCCTTTTTCAAACATTTGACGTTTCTACGCTCAAACAGTGACGCCTTCTTAACGCTGCTCTCCGGCGTTTTTCTTAACGTTTTTTTCTCAATGCCTTTAGGCTACCGCGCTTGGGTTTAGATTCGGTTGTTCTAAACCTAACGATTTTCGCAGAAAATCGATTGCGCGGTGGGCCGAACATTTACCCGGGAAGCGTGGGCCAATGCGCGGTGGATAGGGATGAAGAAAAGTCCAGTGGACTTTTCGATAGCCCGCAAGGGCGGAGAATTTGTTTTTCTCCGCTTCGCTATCGAAACATTCACAGAATGTTTATCTGTTCTCCGCTACGCTATTGAAACATTCACAGAATGTTTCTTCATATTTCAAGAGAAAAAAGAAATACAAAGGGGGAACACAATCGTGAACCGAGACCGTTTCTTACATAACAGCGATATATATTCTTCTCTACCTATCCGTCAAATACTTAAAACTGTCAATATTGGTGATTCCCATTTCCGTCAAGGCGGCGATGGTTTTGGCGGTGTCGGCTTCGGTGTTGTAGCCCTCTATCAGCGGCACACGCACCATAATGCGTCGCGGACCGATGGCGGAAAGCAGAAACCGCAGGTTGTCCCACGCGCGGCTACCATCGCCAGAGGTGTAGGCACGGTATATATCCAAGTTGCTTTCTTTTATATCCACAATAAAGTCGCCTACCACAGGGAGTACGGCTTTTACGGCCTCCTGCGGAACGTTGAGCGAGCTCTCCACGGTGATGTTCCAGCTTTTGCCGCAATGCTCCTTGAACTCGCAAATAAAATCGCTGTGCAGCAAGGGCTCGCCGCCGCCGAAACACACGCCACCGCCAGTGGCTATGAAATAAAGGTTGTCAATAGAAACATATTTAAACAATTGCTCGGGGGTGTAGGTGGGCAGTCCCTCGGCCGACTCGAGGCAACGGCGGTTGAGACAGTATTTGCAACGCAAAGTACAGCCATGGAAAGCCGCGAGAGTGGTCACTCCCCTGCCGTCGGCGCCCAGCCGGTGACGGTCGATGCCGATAAAAGAAACCGCCTCTGTCATTTTACTGTCACTTTAACTCCGTCGTATTCGATATGGCCTTTTGGCCCG
The DNA here is from genome assembly GCA_017443265.1 of Bacteroidales bacterium. GTDB lineage: Bacteria > Bacteroidota > Bacteroidia > Bacteroidales > P3 > UBA1219. The sequence goes on from JAFSOU010000097.1 coordinate 18,362, forward strand.
TATGGGTCTTTGTCAATCAATGTATCTTTTGATTTCTTGACAACAACTATTCCACCCAATTGTATTGGACTATCTTCCAAATAAATATCGCCCAATTCCACATTGTCTTTTTTTTTCTTGTCGATATTTATCAGAATTTTGAGCCTTTTAAAACCAACTGCACTTACTTCAATCTCGTACTCTCCGCGGCCCTTGCAGGGAGCCCAAATTGTAAATTTTCCTTCAACGCCCGTAGCAGCACCGGCGACCATTTCCCCGTTCTTTTTAAACGTAACATTTACAAACGGTTCAGGCTCATTGGTCTTGGTGTTTTTCACCACTCCGGTAATACGTATTTTTCCAACGGTGTCGGAAATTTCTTTGGCTGTGGGCTTTAGCGCAGCGGTGTCGGTTACGTTCTGCGCCTTCACTCCCGTGCTAACGGCAAGTCCCAGCGCCACGCCCGCAACCACGGCGGCCTTGCCCATACGCA
>JAFSOU010000002.1 GCA_017443265.1 Bacteroidales bacterium
CTTCATCTACATCTACAGTAGTATCAATGTCGGGGTTTTCATCCACGTTTTCTTCAAAAGGGGGTGGAGGCGGAGGGTAAGAATCCACGTCCTCGTATGGCATTTCACCAATTATAACATCGTCAGTTTGAGAGTCAAAATTCCCGCCGCAGGCCGTAAGTCCGAGGGCGAGGCCCGAAATGGTGGCAATCTTGCCAAGTTTCATCCGTTCGAAAAGCGTCTTTTCCAAATACTGCACCTCCCACTCGCAGCGCGGACAGGTGCCACGGCACTCGCCTTCGTAGGTGCATTCGGGAATGTCGAGTTTAATGTCGTTCTCCTCGGCAATCTTACGACGGATACCCTTCAAATATCCGCAAATCTTCTTTCCTCGTGATGTTTTACTCATGGTCTTTGGTCATTGGTCGCTGGTTTGTGGTTTTTGGTTTGGAAAAGACAGTTGAAATTATTGATAAATCACTGAACTTGTCAAAACTAATCTTCAAGCTCAAATATAATTGGCAAGGTCAACTGCGTCCTAATTTTTTCCCCTCTTTGGTCTCCCGGTTTCCATTTCGGCATCATTTTCACCACACGCAGAGCCTCCTCGCCACAGCCGCCACCGATGTCCCTTGCAACTTTCGGATTGATTATAGTACCGTCTTTGTCCACCACAAATTGAATATACACTTTTCCTTGAATATTGCTATCTTTGGCAGCCTGTGGGTATTTTAGGTTTTTGGCAAGAAATTCGTACATGGCTTCCTCCCCTCCGGGGAACTCTGGCATTCTCTCCATCATCCCAAATATCAAATCTTCATCTTCCATTTTTGCGTCCGACGCAAGCTGTTTTGTTGTGTCGGAGATTGTGTCTGTCGTTTCAATTGAATCCAATGCAATTACATCACCTACAACGGGCAAAACAATATCTAGGTCAGGCGGGGGCGGCAACGGCATGGTGTCGGCTTGCTCGATATAATCGGTGTCGGTGTTGGGTACATCGCCGGTGGTCTCTATAATTGGTCCCGGATTCCCGCCGCAGGCCGAAAGTCCGAGGGCGAGGCCAGAGATGGTGGCAATCTTGCCGAGTTTCATCCGTTCGAAAAGCGTCTTTTCCAAGTACTGCACCTCCCATTCGCAGCGCGGACAGGTGCCACGGCACTCGCCTTCGTAGGTGCATTCGGGAATGTCGAGCTTAATGTCGTTCTCCTCGGCAATCTTACGACGGATACCCTTCAAATATCCGCAAATCTTCTTTCCTCGTGATGTTTTACTCATGGTCTTTGGTCTGTGGTCTCTGGTCATTTGACTTTTGACCTTTGACAAATTTCTTTCAATTTTCAATTTTCAACTTTCAATTTTCCCCAGTCCTTTCACCACCGGTTTCTTTGCCACAAAATCCTTGAGGTAGAACGGTTCGAAATAGGCCACGTCCTCGAAAACGCCTTCCTTGTAGCGACGAATCGCCTCGGCCAGCAGGCCATGAGCCGAAAAATCGAACGGAAGTCCGTAAACAGCGTTGGGGTACGCCCCCAAAATTTCTTTCGTCTTGTCCGCCCCGTCGCCCACAAAGGCCACATCGCCCTTTGCCAGATAGCCGCCGAAACTCTCGGGGCCAATCACTTCGGCAGTGGTAGGCTCCAAACGAGCACCCGTGTTGTCGAACATGGCGGTATATACCTCCATACGCCGCGCGTCTATCATCGGACACACAAAACCATCGAAATCAGGGTTTTGCATCAGAAAAAGGTTGGCCATGCCTTGCAACGTTTCCACGGCAATAAGCGGTTTGTCGAGGGCGTAGCACAGTCCCTTTGCGGTGGACACGCCTATTCGCAGTCCCGTATATGAGCCCGGACCGCTGCTCACGCACACCGCATCGAGCGAGGCCATTCCCCCCCCCCACTCTTTCACCACCTCATCCACAAACACGGCAAGTTTGGACGAGTGGGCGTTGGGTTCGGCGCTCTTGCGGCTTGCCACGACTTTGCCATCCTTGGCAATAGCCACGGAGCAAACAGGGGTGGCGGTCTCCAGAAGTAAGATGTTGGGCATTTTAGAAAGCATATATCACTCCTGCTTCAACACGGGGATTGTAGTCGTTTACCAACTCGGGGTTGTTTTTTATCAAAGGTATGAAATCGTAGTAAATACCGACGTATGTATATGCGTTGGAGCCCAGCTGCTGACGATAACCGGCACCGGCCCACAGTTGAATATTGTCGGTGGAACGTTCTTTCAGGTCGATGGCTTTGTAATGAATCACACGCGGATTCCAAACAGCCTTACCTTCGACATAAAACAAATTGAACAACGTCAAACGGGCACCGCCCGAAAGGCCATAGTTCCACTCCGACATTTCGTTTTCCTTGTTCCAAAGGTATTCGCCAATTATGCCGACATTTACTGTAAAGAATTCGAACACGCGGTAACCGAACACAGGCGAAAATTCCACGGCACCCATACCGTTCTGCAGGTTAATGCCGAATTGTCCGCCAACCTCGAAACGTCCGAAATCCTGAGCGTTGGCTGTGGAGAGATGCAGCGAGAACACTGCCACCAAAAATAAAGAAATAATACAAGTTTTTTTCATCGTTTTACTTTTTTTGTTGATACATATTTAAAAAAAAGAGGATGCGTCCGATGCTGGAGCATCCTCTTTTAAAATGATTATCCAAAATTATTTGCTGTTTTTGATAGCTGCCTGTGCAGCGGCCAGACGAGCCACGGGCACGCGGAAAGGCGAGCAGGACACGTAGTTGAGGCCTGTCTTGTAGAAGAACTCAGCCGAAGTGGGGTCGCCGCTGTGTTCGCCGCACACGCCGCATTTCAGGTTGGCGCGCTGGCTGCGTCCACGTTCCACGCCTATCTTAACCAGTTCGCCCACACATTCTTGGTCGAAAGTGTTGAACGGGTCGGCCATGATGATTTTGTCCTCCATATACTTGGCAACGATAGAGTTGACGTCGTCGCGCGAGAAACCGAAGGTCATCTGGGTAAGGTCGTTGGTACCGAAGGAGAAGAACTCGGCAACCTCGGCTATCTTGTTGGCCACCAATGCGGCACGCGGTATTTCAATCATTGTACCGAACTTATAGTCGAAATTGATGCCGTATTTCTCCTGAATTTGTTTGTGAACGCGGTCGGCAATGGCTTTCTGGTGTTTCAGCTCCAGCGAGTTGATTGTCAGAGGCACCATTATCTCCAAGATGGGGTGCTTGCCTTCTTTCAGCAGTTCGGCAGTTGCGGAGAACAATGCGCTGAACTGTGTTTCGGTGATTTCGGGGTAAACGATACCCAGACGCACACCGCGCAGACCCATCATCGGGTTCACTTCGTGCATCTCTTCTACACGTTTTTTCAGTGTCTCGAAATCGATATGACGTTCCTCGGCCACTTTGCGCTGTTTTTCCTCATCCTGCGGAACGAATTCGTGCAGCGGAGGGTCCATCAGACGGAATGTGAGAGGTTTGCCGTCCATCACTTCCAGAGTGCCTTTGGCGGCGTTTTTGATGTAAGGTTCGAGTTCCTTAAGGGCGGCAACGCGGTCTTCCTTGTTGTCGGCCAAAATCATGTTGCGCAGTTTTTCCAGCGGTTCCTCGCTGTTTTCGCCGTAGAACATGTGCTCTATGCGGAACAGACCGATACCTTCGGCGCCGAATTCGATGGCCTTGCGGGCATCTTCGGGGGTGTCGGCATTGGTGCGCACGCCCATAGTGCGGTATTTGTCAACGATATTCATAAATTTGACAAACAACGGATTTTCAGTAGCGTTGATCATCTTTATCTTCTGGTCGTATATCCAGCCTTTGGTTCCGTTGAGGCTCAGCAGGTCGCCTTCTTTGTAAGTTTTTCCGCCAAGGTAAACTTCGCCTTTTTCGAAATCGATCTTCAGGTCGCCGCAACCCACGATGCAACATTTACCCCAGCCACGAGCCACAAGAGCGGCGTGCGAAGTCATACCTCCGCGGGCTGTGAGGATACCGGTAGCGGCACGCATACCTTCCACGTCTTCGGGGTTGGTCTCCTCGCGGACAAGGATGTTGGGTATTTTAGCGGCAGCGTATTCGCAAGCCTTTTCGTTGGTGAGGGCTATCACACCCACAGCGCCGCCAGGACCTGCGGGCAGACCTTTGGCGATAACGGTACATTTCTTCTCGGCTTCGGCGTCCAGAATGGGGTGCAGAAGTTCGTCGAGCTGTGTGGGGGAAACGCGCATAACAACGGTCTTTTCGTCGATAAGACCTTCGTTGAGCATGTCGTTGGCCATGGTAAGGGCGGCCAAGCCGGTGCGTTTTCCTACGCGGCACTGCAGCATGTACAGTTTGCCGTCCTGAATGGTGAACTCGATGTCGAGCATGTCGTGATAGTTCTTTTCAAGAATGTCGCGGATGTCGCAGAGTTCTTTATAAGTGGCGGGCATAAGCTCCTGCATGGAGTGCATGTGCTTGTTCTGCTCGTTTTTGGTGTCGTCGTTGAGGGGGTTGGGTGTACGGATACCGGCCACCACGTCTTCGCCCTGTGCGTTGATAAGCCATTCGCCGTAGAATTTGTTGTCGCCGTTGGCGGGGTTACGGGTGAAAGCCACGCCGGTGGCGGAGTTGTCGCCCATGTTACCGAACACCATTGCCTGTACGTTCACGGCTGTGCCCCAGTCGTCGGGGATACTTTCGATACGACGGTAGGAGATGGCTTTTTTGCCGTTCCACGATTTGAACACGGCTTTGATACCGCCTATGAGTTGTTCTTTAGCATCGTCGGGGAAAGCCACGCCCAAAACTTCTTTAATTTTGGCTTTGAACTGTTCGGCCAGTTCTTTCAGCTCTTCGGCTGTAACTTCGGTGTCAACCTTGTAGCCGCGTTTCTCTTTGAAAGCGTCGAACATGTCGTCGAGCTGTTTGCGGATACCCTTGCCGTCTTCGGGCTCGATGCCTTCGGATTTCTCCATCACCACGTCGGCGTACATCATTATCAGACGACGGTAGGAGTCGTAAACGAAACGGGGGTTGTTGGTTTTCTTGATAAGACCGGGTATTGTTTTGGTGCTGAGGCCGATGTTCAAGACGGTGTCCATCATACCGGGCATAGAGGTGCGGGCACCGGAGCGGCACGACACGAGAAGAGGATTCTCGGGGTCGTCGTATTTCATACCCATAAGATTTTCGATATTCTGCATACCTTTCCACACTTCGTCCATCAGTGAGGCGGGCAGTTGGCAATTGTTAGCATAGTAATCGGTGCAGCAGTCCGTAGTAATTGTGAGTCCAGCGGGCACGGGGAGTCCCAGCAAA
>JAFSOU010000098.1 GCA_017443265.1 Bacteroidales bacterium
CACCTATCGAAGCGTGTATCAGATGGTTAGAACTGCAACCCGAACTTTTTTACAGAAAAACTTTGATAATCGGAAAAAATGTTATACCTTTGCAGTGTGAAAATAGCCATTTTCAACAATAACGTTATGAACTATTACAATAAAGAATCTTTTGGAAGGCAATGGCTATACCGACAACGATTTGTATATCTACAACCATTGGGGCCGGAGGGTGTATTACAAAAAGAATATCTCCAAACGCGAGGATTTTTGGGACCCGTCGCTAAACAACGACCCCGACGGCACCTATTACTACCATTTCACAGCCAAGGGCTATCTGGGACACGTTCAGCGCAACGGTGTTATTCAGGTGGTGCGATAACAGAAAGGACACAGAGTGAACAGGACAAATTATCAGGCACAGCTGGATTTGCTGATAGAGAGAAACAAAGAGACGGGGATAACCCCTTCGCTGTTTCTGCATTGCTGTTGTGCTCCCTGCAGCAGCTATGTGCTTGAGTATCTGTCCGAATACTTCCGAATAACGGTTTTCTATTACAACCCCAATATTTCTCCTGAAGGCGAGTATTTCAAACGCAAAGCGGAGCTGAACCGTCTTATCGCCGAAATGCCATTCAAAAATCCCGTGTCCGTGGTAGATTGCGACTACGACAGCGCAGCGTTTTTCGACAGCGTAAAAGGTTTGGAAAAATGTAGCGAAGGCGGCGAGCGCTGCTTTGTTTGCTACGACCTGCGGCTGCGTAAAACGGCCGAAGTGGCCAGAGAGATGGGTTTTGATTACTTTGCCTCAACACTGAGCATCAGTCCCCTGAAAAATGCCTCCAAACTGAACGAGATAGGGCGGAAATTAGCCAACGAATACGATGTGGAGTGGCTGCCCAACGATTTCAAAAAACGCGAGGGCTACAAGCGCAGCATAGAGCTTTCGAGACAGCACGGACTGTACCGGCAAGACTACTGTGGGTGCGTGTTTTCGAAAAGGGCGGGGGAGTGATTTTTTTGGAGTATTATTTGTAAAAAAGAAGGAACTCCGGTGCAAGGAGTTCCTTCTTCGTTTTTTTTGAGTGATTGTTCGATTACAGCATAGCCGACACGATAATATAACTCAAATAAATTGGAAGGAAAACCACTAATGGAGCTATGTACCATGAGTAGCATTCCTTGTCGTTGGATTGACAAGCCTTGAGTGTTTGGCGTGCTGCACTGAAACCCATCGATATGGCATAAACCGATATAAGCATCATAATTAATGCTGCAAAGCCATAGCCGCTTGGTATTTTTCCAAAAGCCAAACCGATTAAAGTGCTTTTGTCGGTATTGACAAATATCAGAAATGTAACAAGCAATGCAATCATAGCCATTGTAAGAATGAGTACGTGCAACGACGACTGGCGGAAAGCCATAATAATGTCGGGTTTCTGTTTTATTGCCATGAAAATGAACATAAACAAGCTTATGAACAGCGAAAAGAAAATCGGCGTTGTTCCAATGGCCAGACTTGTTCCGAAACCGACAGCGTTGCCCAATTTGATGTGAAGAATGATGAACGCCATAAGTGTTATCAGTACAAATGACGACAATATCATACAAATTGGGTTTACAATTGATTTCGATTGGGTATTGTCAAGCCATTGTTGGGCACCTGTGGCCGGACGTTTTATTATTGCCAGAAGCATGTCCTTGAGGTCTTCGGTGAAAAAGCGTTTGATGTCGCCACCCCAGTCTATGCCGTTGTTCTGCGGAGCGTTGGTGTATTCCTCCTGCTGCGGCTGGTTGATTTCTTGCGGAGCTTCGTTGTGAATCTCTTGTTGTTCAAATTCTTCCATTTTAAAAGGTTTTTTGTTAGAGGCCCGTTTTTTTTAGCGGACGTTCCGAATGGGCCGATGGTTCGTTAGGTCCGTTGTTTTATGTGATTAGTGACGTTTTTTATTGAGCCATTGTCTCTTCAATTTCCTTGACGGTTTTTGGTATGGGTTTGCCCAGCACGCGGCAGCCGTCGTTGGTAACGAGGATGTCGTCTTCGATGCGTATGCCGCCGAAATCCTTGTATTTCTCCAGCACGTCGAAATCGATGAACTGTGCGTTGGTGCCTTCGCGGTGCCATTTGTCGATCAGCTCGGGGATGAAATAGCATCCGGGCTCGTCGGTGATTACGAAACCGGGCTGCAGACGGCGGCCACAGCGCAGGCTGCCGAGGCCGAACTGTTTGCTGCGTTCGGTCTCCTCGTCGTATCCGACGTTGATTTCGCCGTAGTTTTCCATGTCGTGCACGTCGAGTCCCATCATGTGACCGAGGCCGTGGGGCATCATCAGCGAGTGGGCGCCGTTGGCCACTATGTCGTCGAGGTTGCCTTTCAGTATGCCGAGGTCCTTGTAGCCCTGAGCCAGAATGCGGCTGGCAGCGGTGTGCACCTCCTGATAGGTGATTCCTGGACGAGTTACGCGGATGGCTTCCATATTGGCGGCCAGCACTATCTCGTAGATGGTTTTCTGACGTTCGTCGAATTTGCCGCCCACAGGTACTGTGCGTGTGATGTCGCTGCAGTAGTGCATGGGGGTCTCGCAACCGGCGTCCATCACCAGCATACGGCCGAGTTTCAGCTCGTGGTTGTGGTCGTGGTTGTGCAGTGTCTGTCCGTTGATGGTCATGATGACGGGGAACGACACGGGGCCGCCGCCCATCAGCGCAGCACCTTCCATAAAGCCTGCCAGCTCGTACTCGTAGCGGCCGGGGTGTGCCATTTTCATTGCGCCCACGTGCATGTTGTAAGCGGTGGCAATGGCGCGTTCGATTTCGGCAATTTCTTCGTCGCTCTTGATGGAACGCTGTTTCACACAGGCTTTTATCAGCTCCAGCGACGCATAGCGGTTTACGCTGTCGGTCTTTATTCCCAGCAGGTTGCCCATCTTAACCAGATTGTCGGTGCGGTAGGGTGGGAGGTAGTGTATTTTGCGACCTTGCGCAACGGCTTTGTTTACAGTGTTTTGCAAATCGGCAAGGGAGCCGCTCTTGGCAACGCCCACGGTAGCGGATAGTTCGGCCACACTGGGCAGGGCGCCTGTCCAGATGATGTCCTCGATGTCGTAGTCGTTGGCATAAATCCAGTCCTCGCCGGTCTCGCAGTCGAGCACGCCGTACATATCCTCGCGCTGAAGGCCGAAGAAATAAAGGAATGTGCTGTCCTGACGGAAACTATAAGTATTGTCCTTGTAATTGCAGCTTGCCTCGCTGTTGCCTTGAATGATGATTAGGCCGTTTTTTACGTCCTTACGCAGTTGTTCTCTGCGTTTTATGTAAGTCTCTTTATTAAACATGGTTTGATAATTTTTTGCAAATATACGATTTTTTTATAAAACTTCAAAACTATTTTTTTTTATAGCTCACTTGACGTATCCCAACCACCAAAATCACAACTATCACCTAACAATATACTATAAAGGCCATTTCCTCGTTATCCCCCAAAACACCCGAAACAATGAAAAAACTGATTTTAATTATGGCAATAACCGCATTGGGCAGCCAGATGTCGGCATGCAACCAGCCGTCGAACTATTTGAAATCCGAAGAGATAACCGAAGATAAAATAGACACCACCATGGACAACGAGCCTTCACCCATCCTGCTCACCGAGCCACAGCGGACTTTCGTTGCCGACAACAACGCCTTTACGCTGAAATTCCTTAAAACGGTGAACGCCGAAGACCGTAGCGGCAAGAGCTTTATCTACTCTCCGCTGAGCATTACCTACGTGCTGAGCATGGTCAACGCCGCCGCCGAGGGTGCCACCGAACGCGAGCTGGAGCAGACCCTCGGTTTCCGCCAAGGTGGTATCAAAGCCGTTAACGAGTTTTGCAAAACACTGATAGACAGTCTGCCGAAGGTCGACCGACAGGTGCAGCTTAACATCGCCAACGCCATTTTTGTGAACAAAGACTACCGTCTGCTGAAGCCTTACCAGAAAGATATGCAGAAGTATTACGACGCCCTTGCCGAGTCGCTCGATTTCGCGTCGGAAAAATCGCTAAACCACATCAACGGCTGGTGCAACAAAAAGACCAAAGGCATGATTCCCTCCATCCTTAGCGAGCTTAACGCCACCGCCGTGGCATACCTGCTCAACGCCATCTATTTCAAGGCCAACTGGACCGACCAGTTCAAGGAAGCCCTGACCAAAAACGACACCTTCACCACCGCCGAAGGCCCCGTGATATTGCCTCTGATGCGGCAGACAAACGACTACAGATATACGAAAAACGACATTTTCGCCGCCGTTGAACTGCCCTATGGCAACGGACAGTGGAGCATGACGGTGATGCTGCCCGAGAAAGGCAAGTCAGCCGACGATGTTATCGACTATCTTGACAAAAACGGAACCTCGTTCACCGACCAGATGCGCCGTCGCAAGGTGAACCTCAAACTGCCTCGTTTCGAGACGGAATCCAGCACCAGCGACCTTATCGGAACGATGAAAAAGTTGGGTATCTACCGTGTGTTCGGCAGCGGGGCCGAAATTCCAAATATGTGCGGGAGCGGAGTGTATATAAGTATGATGTTGCAGAAAGCCCGTATCAAAGTGAACGAGAGTGGCTCGGAGGCTGCAGCCGTTACGGTGGTGATGCTTGAGAAATCGTGTGCGCCGATACGCGAGGAGACCGTTGCGTTCCACGCCGACCGTCCGTTTGTGTACGCCATCCGCGAAGCATCCACAGGAGTGATACTCTTTGTTGGAAAATTCACCGGAAAGTGATAATCAAACATGAATTGCCATGTAATTAATCATAAATTATTGAACGATAACAATTAATGACTATATTTTACTTGACTAAACTCAGTGTTCTAAAAAACGTGTCGGAGACACGTGCTTTCAGTAACCCCACACAAGGGACGCAGTGTGGGGACAGAAACAATCCCGCTGAAAACCAGCGTCTCGGAGTGAAGAAAAAGCCAGTGGCTTTTTTGATAGCGAAGCGGAGAAAAAAAACAACCTTTACTTAGAGTAATAAAATAAAGATTTACAACTTAAAACATTATAAAAATGAAAAAACTGCTTTTAATTTTGGCCGCAGCCTCGTTTGGTTGCTTTATGGTTTGCTGTAACCAACAAGTGAAAACCGATCCGAACGACGTGGAAACGGAGGACTCGTTACCCGACCCGGAACCCATCGAAATATCCAAACAGCAAATGGATTCGCTTATTGCCGACAACAACGCTTTTACGCTGAAATTCCTAAAAACGGTGAACACCGAAGACCAGAGCGGCAAGAGTTTCGTCTACTCGCCGCTTAGCATCACCTACGTGCTGAGCATGGTTAACTCCGCCGCCGAAGGCACCACCGAGCAGGAGCTGGAACAAGTTCTCGGTTTCCGCCAAGGGGGCATACAAGCCGCCAACGGTTTCTGTAAAACCTTGATAGACAGTCTTCCCAAAATAGATACTTCGGTGCAACTGAACATCGCCAACGCCATTTTTGTGAACCAAAACCACAAACTGAAGAAATCTTTCATCCAGAATGTCGGATATTACTACGACGCCCTTGCCGAGTCGCACGATTTCGCCTCGCCAAAGACACTCCAACGTATCAACGGCTGGTGCAACGAAAAAACCAACGGCATGATACCCTCCATCCTCGACAATCTGAACCCCGACGCCGTGTCGTATCTGCTCAACGCCATATATTTCAAAGCCGGTTGGAGCGAACCTTTCGAAGAATCTTCCACTAAAGAACAAAAATTTGCCACCGCCAACGGACCTGTCACGATACCGTTGATGCATCAAACCTACGCTTACAAATACATGAAAAACAACACTTTCGCTGCTGTGGATATTCCCTACGGCAACGAGCAGTGGAGCATGACGGTGCTTTTGCCCCACAAAGGAAAAACTCCGGATAATGTTATCGAATTTCTTGCCAAAAACGGCATGTCGTTTGCAAAAAGTTTAGAATGGAATACGGTGGACTTGAAACTCCCCCGTTTCGAAACGGAATCGACCACCGATAATCTTATCGCCACACTTAAACAGCTGGGTATCAACAAAGTTTTCGACCAAACCTCTGCAGAAATACCCAATATGTGCAACCAGTTAGTTTATATCAGCAATATGCTGCAAAAAGCCCGTATCAAGGTGGACGAGAGTGGCTCGGAGGCTGCAGCTGTTACAGTTGTAGAGTTTGCGGTACTTAGCGCCGGTGAGGAAGAACCCGAGCCTCCAATCATCTTCCACGCCGACCGTCCTTTTGTGTATATGATCCGCGAGGCCTCCACGGGAGTGATTCTCTTTGTGGGAAAATTCACCGGAAAATGATGGTTCTCTTTATAATGTCCACTACAGCACAAAACGCCTGATTACATGCTTGTTGGCGAGACAATAGCCCTTGTGGTGGCAGTGTCGTGGACAGCCACGGCTCTGTTTGCCGAAGAGGGCTCCAAACGTATGGGGTCGCTGCCGTTCAATGCGGTGCGGATGACCCTGTCGCTGCTTTTGCTTATCCCCACGCTGTGGCTTATCATGGGAGCTCCCTACCCGCGCTTTGCCGACACGCAGACGTGGCTGTGGCTGCTGCTCTCGGGTGTGGTGGGCTACACCATAGGCGACTACTGCCTGATGAAAGGTTATATCATCATCGGGTCCCGTTTCGGACAGCTTTTTATGACACTTTCGGCCCCCACGGCGGCACTCTTCGGAAGACTGCTGCTTGGCGAGAGCATGCGCCCGCTTGCCCTTGTGGGTATGGCGGTAACCGTTTTCGGCATAGCCCTTTCGATACTTGCCAAGCCGCACGACGGACATCTTTCGCTAAAACTGCCTGCAAAGGGCATTTTCTTTGCCGTGATGGCCGGCATCTGTCAGGGAGCGGGGCTGGTGCTGAGCAAAAAAGGACTGATACACTACTCCGACTCCATTGCCGCCGAAGGCTTGGATATATCCGCCGCCGTTCCGGATGCCATTGTCCCCCTGCCCTTGAATGTAAGCATCACTTTTGCATCCACCATGATACGCGGAAGCATAGGGCTGGCGGGTTTTTTGCTACTGCTGATGATTTTCGGCAAGGACTGGAGGGGACAGCTGCGCCGAGCCGTAACCGACCGCCGTGCAATGCGCGCTGCAGCCCTGTCGATGCTGTTCGGGCCTTTTGTGGGTGTGAGCCTCTCGCTGCTGGCTACATTATACACTTCCACCGGTGTGGCACAGACCATCTTTGCCCTTACTCCAGTGCTTATCATCGTCCCCTCGGTTATGATGTTCCACCAAAAAGTAACGTTACGCGAAGTGGCAGGGGCGCTGATAAGTGTGCTGGGCGTAAGCCTTTTCTTTATGTAAAAAAGACGCAGACCTTGAGCCTGCGTCCTTTCTATCAACCTGTTTCTATGATTATTTGTTCCCCAAGCCAACCCTTGCGCCGGCGAAAAACATAATGCCGGGTTGTGGCACTCCGCCGTGGTCGCGGTAAGAGCTGTTGGCAAGGTTATGCCCTTCGGCAAAAAGGGTAACGGTTTTTATGCAATATTCCAACTTTGCGTTGAGCAGCATAACGCCGCCGTAATCGCACACCTTGCCGTCGTCGGCTACATAGTGGCCTTGGCGGTAACGGTAGGTGGCGTCGATTTTCAGACGCAGTTTTTTCGTTGGGGCAAACACGATGTATGCCAGTGCTTTATGCCGTAGATAGTCGAGAACCGAGCCGGAAATCATCTCGCCAGCGTCCTGAGCTATGCCGCAGTACGAATATCCGCAACCCAAGGCATGGACAAAGCCTCTGGGCGTATAGTTTGCCGCAAAGTCGGCGCCGAAGGCATCCACGGCGGTGTGGTTCATCGAATACCACACCTCCTCGTCGGGATTCCGCACCCAGTCGATGATATCGGTGCCCGAACGGTAAAACACCATCGCCGAAGCTGAGGCCTTATGGCCCGAATAACGCAGCTCCAACTCTCCCGACCACGCCTTTTCGCCGTTGAGGTCGGGGTTGGCCACTTGATTGACACTCTGATAGTAGAGGTCAGTGAAGGATGGCATGCGGTAAGTCCTTGCCAGAGCCGCCCTCAGCCTTGTGGTGCGGCTGAACTTGTATGCGGCATCGGCCGAAAAGCCCCAGTTGAAACCGAAAACGCTACTGTGCATAGCTAATACATTGGCCGCTGCCTGCCAACCGTTTTGGGCAAAATGGTATCCTGCAAAAGCACTCGCCGCCAGCCTCGATGCGGATTTCGGGTATTCGTTGCCGAAAAGGTGCCACGGCTCCGACAGCGATTCGCCGAGCACGTTGGACACTATGCCCTCGTGCCGCAGCTCGGCTCCGGCCGAAAGGGCGCTGTTTCCCATCTGATACAGCATGCGGCTACGCAGTCCCGACACGTCGGAAAGGTGGCGGTTGTGTCCGCTGTACCACTCCGGAGGTTCGGCATAATCTTGCCGGAAAAGCTCGAAACGGTCGGAGTGCAGACGAGTGTAGAGGTCGCTCTCGAGGCGCACCCTCCCCCATCGGCTTACGTTGCTTGCCGAGGCGGTGAAAGTGCGTGTGGCCTCGTACTGGTCGGGGTACGAGGTGCTGTAGAACGCCTGACTGCCGAAATTTTTCACCTGTCCGCCCATCTGCAGCCGCCAGTCGGACTGCTGGCTGTGACGAGTGGCCTGCAGGAAAAGGCTGCCGTGGCGGTAGTCGGTGTTGCGCATATATCCGTCGCTGCGGTTGTAGGAGGCCGCCACCGTCGTAGCCCACGCACCTAAAGTCTTGGTTCCCAACACCGAAGCTTTGGCTGTGCCGTGGCTGCCGCCGCTCACTTCGGCCAAAAGCCTGTCGCAATAGGCATCCGACACCACTATGTTCACCGCTCCGCAAAACGACACAATGCCACGTGCCATCAGCTGCGAGGGCGTGAGCAGCTCCACCCGCTCCACCATGGATATGTCGATAGGCATGTCGAGGTTGTGGTGGCCGGTCTGTGCATCGGTGATGTTGATGCCGTTGAGCAGCACCACCATCTGGTCGAAAGTGCCGCCGTTGACAGAGAGGTCGCCCTGCACGTCGTTGGCGCCGCGGCTGCGGAGGTCGAGACCGGGGAGCAAGGCAAGCAGTTCGCCTACCGAGCGGACCGAAGTGTTTTGGAAATCGTTAGCGGTGAGCACCGCCGCCGGATAAGGGTTGCCTGCAAGGGTGTCGGTGGATAGCACCACGCGTACTTCGGGCAAAGTAACTGCACCCGTTTCGTCCCCGCTCTGGGCCATAGCCTCCTCGCAGAGGGGCAGGGACAATGCAACGGCACAAAGGGCAACGGATTTGTGCAGCTGCCTGTCGGCAATGTAAGTGGCCAAACGGCCGATGGTAACCTCGCGTTTGAGCGAGTTGAACACGGCATAGGCGCGCCGACAGTAGCGCCTGAACCGAAAGACCGTGCGATGTGTGAATTTTGTTTTGTTCATTTCTGATTTACATAATTATTATTGTTTTAGTAGGTTGATATTCTATTGATGGTATATTTTTCGTTGAACACATTTATAATACTCGTATTGAGCCGACAGTCTAAAGCACAACAAAAGACAGCAACAGTTTCATGGATTTACATCTATTGATTATCAATTTTTCACTTGTTTCGTTGTGTTTTACGTTGCAAAAATACAAAAAAATTTCCATTGGCAATAGGAAAAAAATGAAAAAAATTTCCATTGGCAGATTAAAGTTTTTGAAAAAGTAACCTGTTGGCAATGGAAAGATTTGTTAATGCGAGCTAATAGTAGAACGTCATTTCAAAAGCTTCTTTGAGATTAAGGTAGAATTTGCTGTGGTATTTTCTCGGGTGCAAAGTTTTGTTACTTAGTTGCTTGCGTAGAAACATCGACCGAGGCATAAGTTTTCGTACTGTCTGCCAAAGACATGGCTGGTAAGATACAAAAGAAGCATTGGGACAATCTACCACCATCGGCAGAAGCCATGGAAAATGGTATTCGCCAATTAGTTCGTAGTCTCTGTCGACAATATTCCAGATTTGTACCGTGTCCCCAGCTGTATTGACAAATGTCAGACGATAAGACACAAAACTGGTTGAAGGAGGTTTGTCATCATCCGCAAAAACTTGATGTAAGTCGAGGGATTTTTTATGAGAACCAAAGTCTTGCGGGGTGGGAAATACGCTGTACCTCTCGCCGAGTTTGAGCAGGGCTTGTTCCACTTCGCTGGCAGGCATTTTCCTTTTTCTGTGACAAGATTTACTTACATCATTGTAGTTCTCTTTAAGTATGTTGTCTTGCCTGATGTATGACACTTTATTTCTTTTAGATAAATAGCATCCACCTTTAATCGTTTCAATAATCACCTCCTGCACTCCAGCTTTCACAAACTCGCCAAGAGGTTGTGGAAATACATAAGGTTCTATTTTCCCGGCAGTGTCAACGGTATAGTTTTTCCCTTTTTTATCGAGAACTACAATGCGGTCGCTGAGTTCAGGATGGGGATTAATCGTCCTTATCCATGTAGAGTGATTCAATATACAATACCACCCATCGTCATCAAGAATGTAAATGCTATTATGGTCGTAGCACCAAGTATGAGAGCCGTTTTTTATGGTGGAAGGAGGTGTGCCGAGGGGGCAGTCATTATGATGTGCCTGCAAAACACTGGCAGCCAGCAAGATGAAAGAAATGAACAACAGTAGGCATTTCATGGTTTTATTGTATTGTTGATTATCAATAGTTTATCCAATTAAAAACATCTTACTTTTCCATCGCTTAAAGCCTGTTTCAGTTCGGTGTAATCATGGACTCTAAAAGGGTGAAAAAGTGTTATCTCGGATGATTTATTGTCAAAAAAAGCCAGAACCAAGAAATTTTTAAGTCCGCCTTTGTAGTAAACTATAAAAGAATAGCCTTTCATCTTACCGCCGAAAATAAACTGCCTGTCGGGTAATAGAGGATTTTTAAGACACCCCATATTATATGGTTTGCCTGGATTGGCAAATCGTAGAAAGCCATCTTCCCAGAAATCCCAATGTTCTTTTATTTTCAACTCTCTTTTCAGGGCGCGTTTCAGTTTTCTTGGAATTTTACACTTGTTTGTAAAAATTTTCATACTGTCGTTGGATATCACCCTTGACATTTTTTCTATTCTCGCCTCACAAAGCGAATCGATCTGCTGTGCCTGCAAAACACTGGCAGACAGCAAGGTGAAAGAAATGAACAACAGCAGGCGTTTCATACCTTTGTCAATTTAGTGTATCATCACCTCGTGCGTCTGGCCGTCGTCAACAAGGTCGATAACGGTCTTTTCGGTGTCGGATGCGGTGCCGCGCTCGTATTTGATTATATACATGGCTGTGCCGTACTTGTAACGGATGGTGTAGTTGTTCCAATCGGTTGGGACACAAGGCTCTATGGTGAGTTTGTTGCCGTTTTTGTGCAGTCCGAGAATGTTTTCGACACCCGTTTTGTATGCCCACGATGCGGAGCCGGTGTACCATGTCCAGCCACCGCGGCCCGGGTGCTGCGGGTTGCTGTATATGTCGGCGGCAATGCAGTAGGGCTCCACCTTGTATTTGAGCACGTCGGCAAGGGTTTGGGTTCGGTGTATGGGGTTGATGAGAGAGTACAGGAAGTATGCCATGTCGTTGCGGCCCTCCTTGAGTTGCGCCATAATGTACCACATGGCTCCGTGGGTGTACTGTCCGCCGTTTTCGCGCACTCCCACGGGGTAGTTCATAATATATCCTGGCGAGGGTTGCGAGTTTTGGAAAGCGGGGGTGAGGAGCTGTATTATCTCGTGTTCGCGGTTCACAAGACGGTTGTCGGTCTCGCGCATCACGCTCTTTGTCTGTTCGGGTGTGGCCACGCCGGTGAGTATGCTCCATGCTTGGCTGATGAGGTCTATCTGGCACTCGGTGTTGTTGCGCGAGCCCATGGCGTCGCCGTTGTCGTAGTAGGCGCGGAGGAACCATGCGCCGTCCCATGCCGATTTCTGAATGGCGTTTATAAGCTTGGTGCGATAGCTGCCCAGCTCCTCGCAATACGAGAGGTCGGCGTCGGGCAACATCTGTGTTAGCTCTTCCATCTTTGGCAGCAGGTCGGCAAGGAAGAAAGCTACCCAAACGCTCTCGCCTTTGCCTTTCACACCCACGCTGCTCATGCCGTCGTTCCAGTCGCCGCAGCCCATCAGCGGCAGTCCGTGGATACCTTTGCGCGACATGGCACGGTTTACTGCCCTGCGCAGATGCTCGTACAGTGTGGCGTATTCGAAACGGCTGTCGCCTTCGCCTTCGGGCACGGAGTAATGCATACCACGTTCGGCCTCGCCTTGTGCCAGCTGTTCGGCTTGGCAGAATGGCACTCGCTCCGATAATATTTGGGTGTCGCCAGTAACGGTAATGTACTGATATGTAACAAATACCAACCACAGGTAGTCATCGCTGAAGGTGGTGCGTGCGCCAAGTTTCATGCTCTCGTGCCACCAGTGGAGCACGTCGCCTTCGGCAAACTGGTGGGCGGCGTGGTCGAGTATCTGACGGCGAGCATAGTCGGGGTCGCTGTAAAGCACCGACATCACGTCCTGAAGCTGGTCGCGGAAGCCGGTGGCACCGCCCACTTGGTAGAAACCAGCCCTTGCGAAAAGCCTCGACGAATAAACCTGATACAGATACCAGCGGTTGAGCATGTGGTTGAAACTGCTGTCGGGGGTTTCCACCTGTATGTGCGAAAGCTTGTCGTCCCAGAAAGCGACCACCCTCTCGTACTCTGCACTTATGGCTTCGAAAGTAGGAATTTCAGCAGGAATTTGGGTTGTGTTTCGGTCGAAAACCCTGATAATAAAAGCTATCTGCTTATTGCCACCAGCAGGCAGGTCAACAGCCATACCAAGGCGCTTGCGGTTGGGAGTTTTAAGGCTGAAATCGGTAAGTGTTTCGGTGGCAGTGAGTTGTATTACAAGATTGTTGTAGATGGGGTGATATACGTTGCGCACGTACAGACTGTTGGTGTTTTCGTCCCATTCGGAGTAAAGGTAGCGGGCAGTCTGTTCCTCGCACATTCCAAGCACCAGTTTGTAAACCATATCAAGCTGTACTTCGATACTTTGTTCGGTTTTGTTTGCCACACGTATCTGGTAGTATTTCTCCATCTTATCCTGTGCCACAAACACACGCACATCCACTTTCATATCGTCGTATTCGGCGTCGAAAGCGGAGTAGCCCTGTCCGTGGCGTGCCGTGGCGGGGACAAACTGTTTTTTGTTGATCAGTAGCATCTCGCTGGCGTTGTCGCGCACAATGTCGTTGCTCCAGCCGGTGAGTTTGAACTGCTGTGCGTTGTTGGCAAAGGTGAATCCCGCCATGGTGGAGCTTATCACGCATCCGAAATGGGGGTTGGCAATGACGTTCACCCACGGCATCGGGGTGTTGGTGTTGGTAACCACGTAGTCGCGGCCGCCGTTGTCGAAACCACCGTATTGGTTGTAGAATTCGAGGTCGCTCCACACACGGAACTCTTTCTTGGGTTTCAGCACGGGATATTCCACTTTGTCCTGGTAGTGCTGGTTGGCCTCTTCGAGGCGGTGCAGCTGCTGTTCGATGGTGAGGCCGTCGCGGGTGTTGAACTCCAGCCGTGCCACGGTGCGCAGAAGGGTGCGTTCTTCGGGGGTGATATCGTCGCCGTCGAGCACATACACCTTGCCTTTGTCGCTATGTTCGGCCCACAGGTGTTCGGTGTTGGCCATGCCGAGCAGGAAATGTTTCAGCCCTTCGCGGTCGGCGCGCGGGGTGTCGTTGATAATAACGAGGTCGAGTTGCAGGCCGTGCACTTTGTAGTATTCGAAAGCGCGTAGCAGCTCTTTGCCGAAACCGCTGCGTTCTATCCTGTCTATCTCCAGAAGCAGTATGGCAAGGTCGCCGCT
Organism: Bacteroidales bacterium; assembly: GCA_017443265.1. Lineage (GTDB taxonomy): Bacteria > Bacteroidota > Bacteroidia > Bacteroidales > P3 > UBA1219. The sequence goes on from JAFSOU010000098.1 coordinate 13,873, forward strand.
AATGCCGAAACGCCACAACCCGCTCTGCGACAGGGTGTTGTTGGCAAGGGTAGCCATGCGGTCGTTGCCCAAGGTGGCAGTTTGTGCCATATATTTGGCAATATTGTTGTACAGTCTCATCTGAGCACCTTTCAGCAGCGACATGCTGGTGCGTATGTTGTTGAACACGGATGCGGTGCGGAAGGCATCTTCCACATCCACAGAAGTTTGGTACTGTTCGGTGAGTTGCAGCAGCTGCTCGCGCGATTTGGCGTAACCGGTAATGATAAATGCTTCGGCGGTTTTTCCCGAGGGTATATGCATACGTCGGCGCATGCTCATAATGGGGTCGAGGGTGGTGCCCACGGTGCCTGTGAGGGTACGTCGGCTCTCGATGATGTCGGCATGCTGCAGGCTGTTGCCACGGCCGAGGAATTTCAGTCGCGAGGTTTCGTATTCCACCAAGTCGGACCACTCGTTGCGGCCGTTTTCGTCGTCGTTGCCGGCCACCCACAGTTTGTGCAACATATAATGGCGTGTGCTGTTGGAGCCGGGTTTTGCAAAGATCAGCGACTGGTGTTCCGAGTCGAACTCCGAGTGGATTTTCATGCCGTTGAAAACACGGTGGTTCTCGTCCTCGGCGCTCGAGGCAAGCACCACTTCGCCGTAGCTGGTCAGCTCAAGGTCCACGTCGGCGCCACTGTTGTTGGTGAAGGTGATGCGACGTATTTCGGCGGAGCGGTCTTTCAGCACTGTAATCTCGGTTTTTGTCTCCAAACCGTCGTCAACACGCAGGTAACATATCTTGTCGCTTGCAAAGCTTACATGGTAGCCTTCGGGCATTACGTCGAGCGGGGCGTAGGTGTTGCACCACAGGCGGTCGTTGTTTAGGTTGCGTATGTATAGGTACGAGCCGTAGTGGTCGGCGCTTATTTTACGGTAGCGTCCTAGCATTATGCTCTTGAAACATGAGAATCCGCTGCCGCGGTCGTTCAGTATTACGGTATATTGGCCGTTGCTCACCACGCCTATCTCCGGCACGTTGGCAATGGTGTCGAAGTCGCGGGCGTCGCTCTCGGTCTGTACTTTGGCGTACTGGTAGCGTTTGTATTGCGTCACCTTCAGGTCGATATAGGGTTTAACCTGTGCCTTCTCCTTTAGGATAGTTTCCATGGAACGCATGGCTGGCTCCTGCATGAAGTAACGCTGCAAACATTTGTCGCACAGGTAGTTGGTAAGTGATGCCAAAATCATGCCCTGATGGTGGGCGTAATGTGCCTTTACGGGAACGTGGTCCTCGACGTCGTAACTTTCGTAGAATCCGAATTCGTCGTACATGTCCAAAGCCTTGAAACGATGGATGTTGTCGTACACCGCGCGCGGGTTCACGCTTATGGTCATCAGCGAGCTGTATGGCGAAACCACAATGCGGTCGGGGGTGGTGTTCTGGAATTTGAGGTAAGGCACCCCGAAGGCGTGGTATTTGTAGTTCTGTGCGTCGTCGAGTTCGTTGTAGGCCGTTTCGGAGATACCCCACGGCAGGGTGTCGTGGCCGGTGTTGTGCATAAAGGCACGCTGGGCAAAGATGGCGAAGCTGTAGGTCTCGTCCATCAGCGTATGGCGGTAGGTTGGCAGGAAGATAAGCGGCATAAAGTATTCGAACAGTGTGCCGTACCACGACGCCACACCTTTGTAGCCTTTGTACTGCACAAGGGTTTTGTCCAAACAGAACCAGTGTTTGTACGGGGCGTCGCCTTGGGCTATGGTGAGGAAGGATGTAAGCCGTGCCTCCGATGCGAAATTGTTGTAGTGGTAGGGCAAAAGCTTGTAGTTACTGCAGTCGTAGCCGATGCTGAACACGTCGAGTTCGGGGTTGTAGAGCTTCATAAAATCGGTCTCCGCTATCAAACGTTCTACCTTTGCCAACACTTCCAAACTCCGACTTCCGGGTTCCGAACTATTCAAAAATCCCTTCACCACATAGAGGCAGGCCACGAAATTGCCGCTGTCGCAGGTGCTTATAAAGAAATTTGGCAGGGCTTTGAGCGAGCTCACATCGTACCAGTTGTACAGGTGTCCGTTCCATTTTTCGAGCTTGCACACGGTGTTGGTTATGTGTTCCAGCTTTTCCACGGCATCTTTGTGGGAGATGAAACCCAGCTCCGCGGCGCTCACCACGGCGGTCATGGAGTAGCCGATATTGGTGGGCGAGGTCTTGTAGTCGGCTTTGTTTTCGCGGTTTAGCTGGTAGTTGTCGGGTATAAGCCAGTTGTGTTCCTCGGTAATCATGCTGTCGAAGAAATGCCATGTGTCTCTGGCAAGCTGGCGCACGTCGGAGTTTTCGATGTCGGTAAGACTGTTTTTGTTGTGGGAGAATTTCTTGCCGAGCCAGTACATCAGGAACGGTGCTCCGCACCATATCATGCTAATAACGACGGCCACCACTCCGCCTATGATGTCGTTCGACTCCCAGAAACTGTTGATGTCGAACAGCCATTTTGTGAGAGAAAGCAACAATATCGAAGCCACATAGTTGAACCAGAATTTGCTAATGTAGTCGCCCAGTGTGCCTTTGGTGCTCTTGGCTGCCTCATCGCTGGTTATCCAGTTTAGCAAATTTTTGTGGCTGAACCACATACGGTAGCAGGCGCGTACTAGGGCGTCGGTGTACATCCATGCCTCTTTGGGCAGAAGTGCAAACTGCACCAACGAACGATATACTACAACGCGGAATCCGCGCATCAGCGTTGCGTAGTAGCGATAACGCTTGTCGAAACGCGGCAGCTTGGTTACTTGTCCAAAGATGAAGAACACTATCGGACTTGCCACCACAACAAGTGCCACAAGAGCGTACCAAGCGGGCGAGATATGCTCCCCGGTGGCTATGCTTATGCCGTATCCGAAAAGGATAAGTACCAACACACCGAGGCTCAGCACCGAGCGTCGCAAGTTGTCGAAAATCTTCCAGCGGCCAATGGTGTTCACCTGATTTTTCACCTTGTCGCCGTGTTCGTTACGCACTGTGTCTTTCAGCCAGCCTATTATCTGCCAGTCGCCGCGGGTCCAGCGGTGGTGGCGTTTGGCGTCGTCGATGTAGTTGGATGGGTTGTCGTCGAACAACTCGAGGTCGTTGATAAGTCCGCAACGTATGTGGCAGCCCTCGATAAGGTCGTGGCTGAGGATGAGGTTCTCGGGGAAAGTGCCTTTCAACACCTGCTGGAACACCTGCAGGTCGTAGATGCCCTTGCCGCAGAAGGAGCCTTCGTTGAAGATATCCTGATAAAGCTCGAAACTAGCGGTGGTGTAAACGTCCAATCCGCCCAGTCCGGCGAAGAGTTGTGCGTAGCGACTTTTGTTGGTAACCTCCACGTCCACGTTCACGCGTGGCTGCATAATGCCGTAGCCGGCGTCCACGCGACGGCCGTCGTCGCTGAGCTTGGCGCGGTTGAGGGGGTGCGCCATGGCGCCGATGAGTTTCTGTGCCGAGTAAAGTACCAGCTCGGTGTCGGTGTCGAGGGTGATGATGAACTGTATGGGCGGCACGGGGCCTTCGAGCCATTGGCTGATGGTCTGGCAACGGAAACGTTTCTCCGCCTCGGCAGGGGTGGTGTTGCCCAGCACTAGGTCGTTGAAATGCAGTATGGCGCCACGTTTGCGCTCGTAGCCGAGCCATGTGTTTTCGCCGTCGCTCCAAGCGCGTTTGCGGTAAACGAAATTGAAGATGGGTGCACCGTATTTCTCGTTTAGTTCGCGCACTTTTTCAAGACCGGCCTTAGCCACCTCGTCGTCCCATGGTGCGTCGGCCTCTTTGTAGGATGCGGCATCGCCGACAAGGGTGTAGAAAAGGTTCTGCGGACGGCTCTCCAGACGCTGACCCTCCGAGGCTCGGTTGATGTTGCTAAGGTAGTAAACCTCCAGCTGCTCAAGTAGTTCAATGGTTTTCTCCTTGTTTTTCAGTATGGTAGGCATTATCACCATTGTGGCGTACTCCTTGGGGATGAGTCCGTCCTTGAATTTAATCTTGAAAGTGCCGTGCGGTTTGTGAAGTTTGCCCAAAAGCCAGTTGAAGAGGTCGATAACCACCTGACTCATAGGCACTATCAAAAACAGGGCGAGCACTGCCGTAATCCACGAGAGGCCGTAGGCGTAGGTGGCCCAAAAAGCAAATCCCACCGCCAGCAGCAGCGAGGCCAGCACCACAATCCACACATACCAATGGGCGCGTGCGTTCCAACGTTTTGGGGGGAACAGCTGCCAGCCCACGTGCTTGCCTTCGGCGTCGGCCTTGGCGACAAGCTCTTTGACAAAATCGTACTCCTTCACTTTGTTTTTCTTGCACAGCATCACAATTTTGCCTCGGTAGTCATCCTTGGTTTTGTCGTACATCTGGTCGTACATGTCGGCCTTTTCGGCTTTGAGCATGCGCTCCGAGAAGCTCACCGCGTCGAGCAGCTCGGCCACAGGCAGTTTGGTGACTTTCTTCAGCGAGTTGAAGATGTTCATCATCTTGATGTTCTGCTGGGCAACGCGGTTGAGGTTGTCCATATCGGCGTTGCTTTTGTCGGTAAGCTTGTAGTGATACGCTTTTTCGGCTTCGAGTTGTCGGCACAGGTCGGCCAGCTGGCTTATAAGCACCGTTTTGATTATCGGCAACAGGGCGCATACCTCCGGAAAGGTGAGAAAGTCTTTCTGTGTTACCTGAATCTGACTTAGATATCTGAACATCAGATTTTTATCGACTGAGCAATGGTTTCGTTTCAGAAAACCCTCCATTAGTTTCCAAAGCACTTCGATGCGTTGTTTGCCAACTTTCATCTTTCCCCTCTCGATGCCTTTCAGCTCTACCTTGAGCACTTTTTCCTGCTCGCTTATCATGTAGTAGTTGTCGAGCACCCATTCGTTGGTGCTGCCTACCAGACGTTGGCTTTTGGTTTCCTCCACCAGCAAAATATAATACTCGGTGATGGTTTTAACACTCTCGTTGAAAATCTTATACGTACTCTTCATTATTTCTGCGGGTTATCATTCGAACATAATAATGCCTTATGGCAAAAACAATCTGCAAATTTACAAAAAAATGGCGACATTTCAAAATATAATGTGACAAGCCGGCGGAAGATAGATTCCAGACCAAAACGCAACTCAGTTTTTCAAAGATAGATAAAATTTTCGATATGGCAAATCGAAACCGATTTTTTTTCTTGGTCTGCGGTTGAGTTTATGCTGCAGTTCAAGGATATCGTCATCGGTCCAAGATG
>JAFSOU010000008.1 GCA_017443265.1 Bacteroidales bacterium
CTGCGGCTGGGCGCAAGCGCCCAGCCGCAGCTGCAAAAAATCTTTTATGGAGTCCTAAAATTTAAAACCTATTGTAGTGGTGAAAACATTTCTGTAGTTGGTGTAATGTATCATATCGCTGTCGTATGCGGCAAAAGCGTCCATATCTTTGCTAGTAGTGTGTGCGTAGGCGAAATCCCAGAAGAAATATTTTGTCTGGTATCCGAAACCGCAAGCCAGCGACAAAGCTTCGGCATTTTTGAACTCGGCATTCTCGAACTCCTTGTAAGGATTGCTGAAATAAGCCAGACCGCCTCTCAAAGCCCAGTGGCGGACATTGAGCTGGGCGCCGGCGCGCAAAGTGTGGCCGCCACGGAAAGCGTTGTCTATCTGCATATTCATCACACGACGCCAGTTGTCGTATTCGATGGAGCTGTAATCTGCCTGCGACGAAGTGAATGTCATTCCGGTGTAGTTGGTGTACTCGTAATCCACATCGACACTACCTGCCACCGACGACGACTGGTTGCCGAACGTTGCGGCTACACTTGCTATAATTTTCATCGGGGTGCAGAAATTGTAACCGCCCTCGCTCTCCACTGACGACGAGCGCATACCGTTCTCGCTGTTGTAGATGCTGGTGTAGTACAAATCTTTAATCTCGTAGATGGTGGGGGTGTGAATTGCCAGACCTATGCGAAGCATCTCCACGGGACGATATATGGCACCAAATTTGAAATTGATACCCGAACCCGACACTTCATAGTCTTCGGTGAAATCGTAAGAATAGCCGGTACTTTCGGCTGTCTCGCGATAGATGGAGGTGCTTTTGTACGAAAGGATGGGAATGCCTATAGTGGCACCGACATACAGCTTGTCGCCGTAGTTGCCAGAAAACGAGATAGGTATCTCGCTTATACCTCCTCTTGTGGTGAAATGGCGTTCCTGCGACTGACCGCTCTCATAACCGGAGAAATTGTTGAAAAACCTATATCCGCCGGCCAAGGTGTCCAACAGGTAGGTGTTGTATGCCTGCTGCGAAGTAAAGGTTTCCAATCCATTGTCATTAGCATCGTCGCACCAAGTGTCGAGCAACGAGTTAACCACCATGCCGCCGCGTACAAACGAGCGTCCGTTGAAGCTTTTCAGGCGGTTCATACCTATGCCGAACTGGAACGAATGCCATCCCGACTCGCTGTTAGAGGTTGTAGGCACAGCCAGAAGCAACTCAAAACTACCCACTTTGAAAGTGGTGCGTGCTGCGTTGGTCTTATAACCCATATAGCTGCTCTGTGTAGGAGAATATTCCAACATCGGAGTGAACGAAATGCGCGAGGAATAGAAGAATCCCAAACCGGCAGGGTTGTAGCTTGCAGCAGTGAAATCGCCGCCCAAAGCACCAATGGCACCAGCGCGACCCACATACGAAGCCGTTCCGTTCAAACCCAAGTTACTGAAATTAAATCCATCCAACACTGGAGAGTCCAACTGAATCTCTTCCTGGGCGTTGACTCCTGCCGACATCAGCAGAGCTGCAGCCACAATTAAAAATCTACGTTTCATAATATCTCTGTTTTATCTAAGTCAATTATTACTAACTATTTTATCTGCGTCCTCCTCCGCGTGAAGCACCGCCCGAATGCGACGAACCTCCGCGCGACGAGCCTCCGCTATAGGAACTGCCACCGCCACGACTCGACGAAGAGCCGCTACTGCGATACGACGATCCGCTGCTCGAGGGAGAACTGCTGCGGTACGAGGATCCTCTGCTCGAAGGCGAGCTGCTACGCGACGAGCTGCTGCTGCTACGATACGACGAGCTGCCGAAGTTGCTTGAAGGTGTGCTCAAACGCGTTGAGCTGTTGCGGTTCGACGATGTGCTGGGAACGGAGCTGTTGCGATAGTTGGAACTGCTGCTGTTCACTCGTGTGGATGTGCTAGTGCTCGACTCGGAACGTGTAGGAGTCGTGTATTGGCTGTTGCGCATGTTGGTGGCCTCGCTGGGACGGGAGTATCTCGAAGAGCCCGACACAGTGGAGCTTTCGCGGGTTGTGGTGCCGCCGTTGTAGCGCGTGTTGCCATTATTGTTGGTAGTGGTGCTTGTACCAAGTCTGTTAGTTGTCGATGTTGTGCCGTCGCTGTAACGCGAGTTGCCGGTGGTGGCAGTGCCACGGCTGTTGGTAGTGGTGGATGCGCCGCTGTTGTAGCGCGAGTTGCCGTTGTTGGTATTTGTTGTGGCAGCAGTGCCACGGGCGTTGGTGGTAGTTGTGGTGCCGTTGTTTCCACGCACATTGGAGCCCTGTCCGGCGCGGCTGTTGGTATTGGTATAGCGGCTGCTGGCGTTGTTCTGGTTTCCGCGGGTGTTCACATCCACACCATAGCGGCGCGAAGTAGTGGTTGTTCCACGGGTGTTGGTAGCAGAAGAGCGCGATGCCGAGAACGAGTTGCTGCCTGTACGTGCAAGGTTGGAGGTGTATCTTGCCGAGCTGTTGCGGTTCTGGGCTTCGTATTTCATTCCGAAGTTACGGGTGTTGCTTTGCGGTGCCACACGTCCCATGGTGCGGTTGGTGCTGCGGCCTGTGCCGATATAGCGTGCCGAGCCGTAGTTGCGGTTGCCGTAGTAGAACGAGCCGCGGTCGTAGCTGTTGTAGTAGTGGTGGCTGTTCCAAGCATAGTGATGGTGGTGGAACCCGCCATGATAGGGATAATGATGATGGTGGTGAGCATAGTGGTGATGGTGGTGGGGATACCAATAGTGGTGGTGGTAGTAGTGAGGACGATACCAGTACCAGTCGTAGAACGGGTCGTAGCCCCAGCCCCAAGCTATTCCATAGCCGCCGTAGAAATACGGACGGTAGTAATATGTGGGATACCACCAGCTATAGCCCAAATAAATGCTCACTCCCCAATAGTCGGGATTGTAGGTGTACCAGTACATATTGGTGTAATAGTCGTCGTAATAGCCGGCACCGACCATGGGTCTGTAGAAACGACGGAGACGTGCCGTATAAGCGTAGTCGTAATAGTCGTCGTCGCTGTAAACCACAGTGGTAACAACACGCTTGGGAGTGGCCTGTTCGGGTTCTTCGCCTTTAAGGACAACTGTTACGTTTTCCTCTTTCAAAGAATCGTCGACAGCCACAGACTGCTGTTGCACACCTGTGTAGTTAGAAGTGTTTTTTTGTCCATTTTTGGTGGGAGAATAGTAAGTTTCGTCGTAAACTTGTGCCGTGGCAGATGCCGCAAAGGCAAAAAGCACCACAAAAGTTACGATATTCAACGTGCTGAATAACAGCGTTCTTACATTTGTTTTCATCGTTTATTCCTCCATTAAATTTATTTTATTTGCAATATTTTTGTAACTTTGCAATTGCAAAACTTTCGGCAAAAATACAAAATATTTTTGAATTAGAACTAATTATTTGAAACAAATTTGATTATTTAACAAAGTTTATAATGGCAAAAGATTTCGTAAAACGCTCCGAGAATTATTCGGAATGGTACAATGAGTTGGTTACCCGCGCCGACTTGGCCGAAACTTCGGCAGTGCGCGGATGTATGGTTATAAAACCTTATGGCTACGCTATTTGGGAGAAGATGCACGATGCTTTGGACAAGATGTTCAAGGACACCGGACACGTGAACGCCTATTTCCCCCTGTTTATACCCAAATCGTTTATGTGCCGCGAGGCCGAGCACGTGGAGGGTTTCGCCAAGGAGTGCGCCGTGGTTACGCACTACCGCCTGAAAAACGACCCCGACGGCAACGGCGTGGTGGTGGACCCCGACGCCCGACTGGAAGAGGAGCTGATTGTACGCCCCACTTCGGAGACTATCATCTGGAACACCTACCGCAACTGGATTAAGTCGTACCGCGACCTGCCTATCTTGTGCAACCAATGGGCCAACGTGGTACGCTGGGAGATGCGCACACGTATGTTCCTGCGCACGGCAGAGTTCCTCTGGCAGGAAGGCCATACCGCACACGCCACCAAAGAGGAGGCCGTGGAAGAGGCCAAACGTATGCTCGAAGTATATGCCGACTTTGCCGAAAACTGGATGGCTATGCCCGTTACCAAAGGCGTGAAATCGCCCAACGAACGCTTCGCCGGCGCACTGGACACCTACTGTATCGAGGCTATGATGCAGGACGGCAAAGCCCTGCAGGCAGGCACCTCGCATTTCCTCGGTCAGAATTTCGCCAAGGCTTTCGACGTCAAGTTCCTGAGCAACGAAAACCAGCTGGAATACGTGTGGGCAACCTCGTGGGGCGTTTCCACCCGGTTGATGGGCGCACTTATCATGACCCACTCCGACGACAACGGCCTTGTGCTGCCGCCCAAGCTGGCTCCCACTCAGGTAGTCATCATACCCATCTACAAAACTCCCGACCAGCTGCCCACCATCTCCGAAAAGGCTCTGGAGATAAAACGTAAGCTGGAGGCTATGGGCATCACCGTGAAATACGACGACCGCGACTCATTCAAACCCGGCTGGAAATTCAACGAATACGAATTCAAGGGCGTTCCGGTGCGCATAGCCATCGGTCCCCGCGACCTTGAACAGGGCACAGCCGAGGTGTGCCGCCGCGATACTTTGGAAAAAACTTCTTGTTCCCTCGACGGAATAGAAAACCGTGTGAAAGACCTTCTGGACGAGATACAGAAAAACCTTTTCCAGAAAGCCGCCGACTACCGCGCTGCCAACACCCGCAAGGCCGACACTTGGGAAGAGTTCAAGGAAATCCTCGACACCAAGGGCGGTTTCATCCTCGCCCACTGGGACGGCACCACCGAGACCGAGGAACGTATCAAGGAAGAGACCAAGGCCACTATTCGCTGCATACCTTTCGACGCTGTGGAGGAGGAGGGCAAGTGCATCTATTCCGGCAAGCCCAGCCACCGCAGGGTGATTTTCGCAAGAGCATACTAATTAGTTAGGAGTTAAGAATTAATAGTTAATAATTGAGAGACGCAGGTGTGCGTCTCTTTTTTTTGCTATCTTTTCTTGAAACGAATAAACTCATGTTTCGGACGCACCATTTCTACCACTCTCTCCTCTGTTTCATCTTCGTAATACAGAAACCACGCCGTGTCCATCTGTGAAATAAAACGCGCATTGCCATATCCCCTATGTTCAAGGACAAATGTGCCGTCGGAATAAGTGAAATACCAAAAAACCACTTCTTTGTGATTCTGATTGGTGGTGTCAAAATACTCAAGGCCGAAGAAATCCGACTCACCAAAACCAAACTGCACTAAACTTTTGGGCGGTTGTCCGTTTGCCAAGCGGTATTCCTCTATCTGAGGTGCAGCACGCAAGCACATGTCTTTAAAAAGCTTTACATGGCAACTAAATTCATAGCCGATACACCAGATGTCCATCCAAAACTCAAGCACAATTAAAATCATCAGCGGTGCAAAAACAAGCATGCTCCCCAGCAACGACCGCCGGTGAAGACGTTTGTAAGCACTGCTGTGCGTGATATTTTCAAACTTTCTTTTCACCCTGCAAAGATACGATTTTTTTCGGATTTGGTAAAACAGTGAGTAAAAAACAAACACCTCCGGGTTCCGCCCTCCGAACTAACCAAAAATCTCGAAAATCGAGCCTTGGGGCACGTCGGCGACGAAACTCATAGGCTCCTTGCGCACGGGGTGCACAAACTCAATGCGTCGGGCGTGCAGACTTATCGAAGCGTCGGGATTGGAACGGGGAAAGCCGTATTTCAAATCGCCTTTGATTGGACATCCCATGCCCGCCAGCTGCGCGCGAATCTGATGGTGGCGGCCTGTCTGCAGGTCCACCTCCAGCAGGTAATATCCCCCGCTGCTCTGCGCCAACGTGCGGTAATGCAGTATCGCCTCCCTGGCTCCGCTGGTGCAGGCTTTCACCACATACGACTTGTTCTGCTTTTCGTTGCGCAGAAGGTAGTCGGTGAGTGTGGCTTCGGGAGCGGGCGGTGCGTTTTTCACCACAGCCCAGTAGGTCTTGCGTATTTCGTGATGTTTTATCTGCTCGTTGAGGCGCGACAGGGCTTTGCTCGTCTTGGCGAAAATCACCAGTCCGCTCACAGGCCTGTCCAGCCGGTGCACCACGCCGCAGAACACGTTGCCCGGCTTGTCGTATTTCTGTTTCAGGTAATCTTTGATAAGGTCGGCCATGCAGAGGTCGCCCGTTTTGTCGCCCTGCACTATCTGCGAAGGCAGTTTATTGATGATTATCAGATGGTTATCTTCGTAAACAATCTGATTTTCGGAGAAATCCGCACTCATGGCTATTTAAGGAAAGCTACGGTGGAAATGCCGTTTTTCACTGCCGATTCGATATTAACGTTAACCTCGGCCTCGAGGGGGATGAAAAGGTCCACACGCGAGCCGAACTTGATGAAACCCAGCTCCTGATTCTGCTCCACCACGTCGCCCTCCTTGGAGTAGCACACTATGCGTCGTGCCACGGCTCCGGCTATCTGGCGCAGGAAAATGCGTGTGCCATCGGCCATCTCCAGCCCCACCGACGAATGCTCGTTGAGCACCGACGACTTGGGGTGCGAGGCCACGAAATAGTTGCCCTTGTGGTAATTTACATAAACCACCTTGCCCGACACGGGGTAGCGGTTTACATGCACATTGGCGGGCGACATGAAAATGGAAATCTGGCGGCACTGGCATTTGAGGAACTCCTGTTCGTACACCTCTTCGATAACCACCACACGGCCGTCGGCGGGAGCCACAATCTGTTTGTCGTCGGTGGTAAAGATACGTTTGGGAATTCTGAAAAAGCTGGCGAAAAGCACCGCCGCCACCACCAGAACACCTATCACTATATAGTCGAACACATTCCACACTTCGATGGTGAAATGCATGAGCACTCCAATGAGTATGATAACCAGAAATACAATCAGTACGATTTTGCGTCCTTCTTTGTGCAGATACATAACCGTTTATGTTTTAGATGAATAACAAATATTTTATCAAAAGATAGCCCAGCAGGAAGGGGGTGGACATAAGCAGGCTGTCGAAACGGTCGAGCAGGCCGCCGTGGCCGGGCATTATCGTGCCGGTATCCTTAAGTCCCATGCTGCGTTTGAACATCGATTCGGTAAGGTCGCCCAGAGTGCCGGTAACAGGCACCATGCCGCCCATCACCATCCAGTCGGCAACGGAGAACGGGGTGTCGAAATAGGTACCGATGAGGTATCCGGCAAGTATGGAAAACGCCATGCCGCCACAGAATCCCTCCCAGCTTTTTTTCGGCGAGTGGCGTGCAAAAAGGGGATGACGGCCAATGGAAATTCCCGTAAGATAGGCGAAAGTGTCGCTGGTCCACTGCAAAACCATCACGCCAAGCATCACCCACGGCATATACTCGGTATGACCTTCTATAAACGATGGTTTTGCCAGCAAGTGAGTGAAAGCCAGCGGAAAAGCTATATACACCACGCCAAGCACAGTGTAGGCGATGGATTCGAAAGGACGCTCGTCGCACTGCCACAGCTGATACAGGAAAAGCAGGAACAGCAGCGGGAAAGCCAGCAGCATAAAAATAAAATACTGCGGATTGAGGCAGGCTATGGCTATGGCGCAGTAGGCCAAAGCACCGACGATAATGCCCGGCAGCAGTTTCACCGGTGCGTCGTTTTGACGCAAAGCCCTGTAAAACTCGAACATACACATCACCGCAACGAACAGCATCACTGCTGAATACACGTATTCTCCGGCGAAAATGGCACCTATCACAATGGCGAGAAAAACGGCGCCCGATATAGCTCTTGTAAGTACTTTCTTAAACATTTCTTTCTAACGGTTTTCGAGATATTCTTTTATGATGACGTTTGATTCCATTATGTTTTCGGGCGGCACCATAACTTTCACATCTCCAAATTTATACGATGAGTCGGACTGGTTCATAACCACAGCGGGGATGCCTTCGTTTTGCAGAAGTCCCTGCACAAAAGCGGCTTCGATATCGCTGCCTGTAGTGTAAACGGTGGTCCAGTCCATATTTATCAGTTTTGGTCTTCGATAAGAAGTATTTGTGTTTTTTTGTGGTCCAGATTTTCGGGAAAGAGTATCTGTGTTTGTTGAGGCATAGCTCCGTCCTTGGCTTTTTGCGTCAGGATGGTTTTCAAATCGGGCACCACAAGCGACGAAAAGGCAATGAGGACAGTGTTTTCGGGCAACACAATTTTATCTTTGTTTTGGAAACAATTGGATGTTACGACGATGCTACCGTCCCATGCCACAAGATTTTCGCAAAGTATCACCCCGAAACGGCTTTCGTCGCCGATGGTGGCAAACTGGCGTGTCGCTATGTCGAGGTTCTGAAGGTATTGCACCAGTTCGGAGGTGCCGCAGTCGATAGTTTGTATGTTGTTTTCGCGAATCCACGGATTGAGCACGTTGGCCACATCGGCGTTGCTTTGGGCGTAGTTGAGGTTGCCGCCACACAACATATATTTGTTCACAAAATTGAGCACCATATCCTCGTTGTAGGCCAGCCGGAAATGCGAAGATGACACGGGGGCCGGCGGCTTTGCCGCCACACGACCGGCATCCGACAGGGCCTGCCTGAGATTTTTTATGATAAACTCCCTTGCGTTGTCTTTCATATCGTGGGTGTTTGTGGTGTGTCGTCGGTTTCGGAGGTGCTGTCGTCCTGCGGTTTGTCTGTTGTTTCAGCTATCGCTTCGGACTTGTCGTCGGGGAGCTGGGCGGAGGGTTCGCCTTTCAGTTCCTTCTCTTCCTCTTCGAAAGGACGTTTGCCGTAGATATTCTCCAAGTCCTCGCGGAAGATAACTTCGCGGCTGATGAGCTGTTCGGCCAGTTGGTCGAGCTTGTCGCGATTTTCGAGCAGCAGCTGTTTGGCGCGTTTGTAGGCGCTTTCGAGCATCTGATGCACTTCGGCGTCGATGGTTTCGGCGGTTTTCTCGCTGAACGGCTTGGTGAAAGCCATGTCCGTCTGTCCGGTGGAGTCGTAGTAGCTTATGTTGCCTATCTTTTTGTTCAGACCGTAATAGGTTACCATGGCGAAAGCCTGTTTGGTGGCGCGTTCGAGGTCGTTGAGGGCTCCGGTGGATATTTCGCCAAACACTATCTCCTCGGCGGCTCGTCCTGCCAGCAGCGAAGTGATGTCGTCGTACATCTGGTCGTAGGTGGTAATCTGACGTTCCTCGGGCAAGTACCAAGCGGCACCGAGGGCTTTGCCGCGGGGCACTATGGTAACTTTCACCAAGGGGTTGCCCCAACGCAGCAACCAACTTACAGAGGCGTGTCCCGACTCGTGGAAGGCTATCACACGTTTCTCGTGCGGGGTGATGACTTTGGTACGTTTCTCCAAGCCGCCCACAATGCGGTCCACAGCATCGAGGAAATCCTGTTTGGTGATAACATTTTTGTTGTGCCGTGCGGCGATGAGGGCTGCCTCGTTGCACACGTTGGCGATGTCGGCACCCGAAAAACCGGGAGTCTGGCGCGACAGGAAATCTTTGTCAACGCTGTCGTCGAGCTTGAGGCCGCGCATGTGGACTTCGAAAATCTCCTTACGTTCTTCTATATCAGGAAGTTCCACATAAATCTGACGGTCGAAACGTCCGGCGCGCAGCAGAGCTTTGTCGAGGACGTCGGCACGGTTGGTGGCGGCCATAATGATAACACCTGCGTTGGTACCGAAACCGTCCATCTCGGTAAGCAGCTGGTTTAGTGTATTCTCGCGTTCGTCGTTGGAACCCGATATGGCACTGCGACCGCGGGCACGGCCGATGGCGTCAATTTCGTCGATGAACACGATGCAGGGTGCTTTCTCCTTGGCAGTTTTGAAAAGGTCGCGGACACGCGAGGCACCCACACCTACGAACATCTCCACAAAATCGGAACCCGAAAGGGAGAAAAACGGCACTTTAGCTTCGCCTGCCACAGCCTTGGCCAACAAAGTTTTACCTGTGCCCGGAGGGCCTACAAGCAGAGCGCCTTTGGGTATCTTTCCGCCAAGCGACGTGTATTTCTTGGGATTTTTCAGAAAATCGACAATTTCCATTATCTCCACTTTGGCTTCGGCCAGTCCCGCCACATCCTTGAAAGTGATGTTGGTTTGGGTTTTGGCGTCGTACATCTGCGCACGCGACTTGCCCACGCTGAAGATGCCGCCACCGCTGCCGCCCATCTGCCGACGGGTTATCATGTTCATTATCACGAAGAAAAGGACGATGAACAAAATCGGCCAAAGGAACGAGAATAGGTTTTTCCAAAGATCGGCACGCGTGTCGGAAGTTTGGTTGAAACGAGTGTTGGAAATAACGTCGCGTTTCTCCTGCTCCGACAGTCCTTTACCTGTGGTGTCGCGTTGGATTATCATGTTGCGGGCGTCGTTTATTTCGTTGTTCAGGCCCTCCAGAGTGGCAAATCTGTAGATGTAGAAATCCTGCGCCACATCAGGTTTGCCCATGTCGTTTTTGCCACGCAGGTCGTTGTATGCGGTGTCTTTCTTTATCGACAACTTTTTTATGTACACTTCGGCAAATTCGCCGTTGACCACCACAATTTTATCACAATCCTGTTTTTCAAGTATTTGGCAGAATTTCACCGAGTTAATCTCCTTAGGCGAGTCGTTTTCGCCAGTGAACATAAAATAGCCCAACACCAGTATTATGGCTATGTAGATAATGTACATCACATAGTTGGAGCGACCTCGGTTGTTCTTCATTTTTTGGAAGTTCGGTTTTTTGTCGTTTCCGTTGTTTTCCATGTTCTGATTATTGTCTTCCATTGGTCATCTTATTGTATTTCAGTACGTTTTCCATCGGCCCAGAGGTCTTCGAGGCGGTAAAAATCGCGTGTTTTGGCAACAAATATGTGTGCCACCACATCGAAATAGTCCATCAGTATCCATTCGGCAGTGTCGTAACCCTCGGTGGATGTGGGGTTTACGCCAAAAGTTTTTTTCACGGCCTCGTGTATGGCATCGGCAATAGCGTCGGTGTGCAGAGGCGAATTACCGGTGCATATAACGAAAAAGCTTGCGGGGGCGCTGCCCACTCCACGCAGGTCGAGCATAACTATGTCGGAGGCTTTTTTGTCGCTCATAGCGGTGGCCACGACCTTTGCAAGCATCTCTGTTTCGGCTTCCTTATTGGTTTTTCTTGTCATTTTACACTTTGGTATTAAACTTGCAAAGATACAAAAAAAAATTGTCCTTACGAAATATTTTTTGCAAGGACAATTCAATTTATTTAAAACTTACTGAATAACAGCCGCTTGAACACACAGACACTCGTTACTGCCGACTGTTTTCCTTCTCTATTCCAACAGCATCACGGTGCCTTTTTTCTTCACCATGTCGGTGCCGTCGAACTGTCGGTAGGTTATTATCCACACGTAGCTTCCCGGGGAGCACTCCTTGCCTTTGTAGGTGCCGTCCCAGTGGTCGTTCTGGTCGTTGGTTTCGAACACTTTCAGTCCCCAGCGGTTGTATATGGTCATTGTGAAATCCTGCGCCTTGATGTTGTTCTGCAGTCCGAAGGTGCGGTTGATGTCGCGTCCCGGCGTGAAGGCTGTGGGTATCCATTCGGTGAAGATGTCCACCGGCACGTAGAAGGTGGTGTCCTGCGCACATCCGTTGATGGAGGCTGTGGTGAGCTTGATGGGTATGGAGTCGTAGTCGAGGACGCTTTGGAACTGGTACTCGAAGAAACGTGCCGTGGTGGGATATTCGGTGCCGTCGGTGGGGAATGTCCAGATGGAGCGCACGTGGTTTGTGGAGTTGTCGGAGAGGTAGAGTATCGGCTCGAAGAGGTCGATGTAGTCGGGTGTGTAGGATAGGGCGAATTCGGGGTAGGGGTCCACGGTTACGGTTACGGTGAGCGGCGTGGCGTCGCAGCCGTTGGAGCCGTGGCCTGTCATAGTGTAAACGGTGCTGACCCTCGGCGACACCACCACTTCGGAGAGGCTGTCCTGTCCGTCGAGGCTTGGGTCGGCGGGCGAGCTGGTCCACGTGTAGTAGTCGGCTCCGCTGCCGGTGATGGTAACTTCCTCGTCCATACAGATATGCGTCTCCGACTGCTGTATGTCGGGCACTAGCATGCGGTATTGGAACATGCTCCATGTGCTGCATCCGTAGGGGCTTATCACCTTGGCGAACATCAGTCCGTCGCGGGTTGGGGTGAAGGTGTAGGTGGCGCCTGTCTGCACCGGTGTGGTCTGAAGGGTGTCGGTGTACCATTCGTAGGTGCATCCCGGGAGGTCGCAGCTCACCTGCAGGGTGTTGCTGTTGCCTATGCACACCACGCTGTCGCCTGTTATCACAAGGTCGGGGAAGTAGCCTATGCTGATGGTGGTGCTGACGGTGCTCTCGCAGGAGTCGGCGTTCATGGCGGTGTACTCCACTGTGGAGGTGTTGGCGAAGCGGTGCACTATGGGGTTGCCCGTTATGGTGGTGTCGCCGGCAATGGGGTCGTGGATGGTCCAGCGGTGGCGTATTATGCCAATGGCGTCGGAGCAGGTGCCGCGCAGGGTTATGGTGTCGTCGGCGCAGATGCTGGTGCGGCTCGGATGTATGGCGATGTTGGGGTTTTTGCGTATATGTATGGGCAGTGTGCGTTCGGTGTAGCAGGTGTTGTCGAGGGGGCTCACGGTGCGCAGCGTTACACTGTCGTCGCCCATGGTGGGGTAGATGTGTGTTGCCTTGCCGCCGGTGGCGGTGCCCACGCTTTGTCCGCTGCCGTTGAGGAATGTCCACTGGGTGAGGGTTGTGTCGCCGCCCACGGGACCTTCGCTGGTGGGTGTGGTGCTGCGGTCGATTACAAGCACGCTGCCGTCGCACTGGGTAATGGCTTCCATTTCAACGGTGGGTTTCTGGTTGCAGGCGTTCACATAAAGTTCGGAGTGGATGGGTTTTGCGGGGTCGAGGTAAGAGGTTAGCACACATTTGAAGGTGTTGCACTGCACTCGGTTGCCGGTTGTCTGGTCGTAGGGGAAATCTTCCACATAAACGTCAAGGATGGAGTCTTGTCCGCGTGTGCCGGGGATGAGTTCATAGTTGGCAGGGTTGGTGATTTGGTTGCTGCCCAGTTCGCCGTAGCGGCTGCGGTACCATTGGTAAGACGACAGACCCGACGGTGCTGTGATGGTGGCCACCTCGTTGGAGGCTCCGGGGGAGCATCCGCTGGCC
>JAFSOU010000099.1 GCA_017443265.1 Bacteroidales bacterium
AATTCCTAATTCCTAATTCCTAACTAATAACTAAAATCTGTATCCCACATGTATTGCCACTGTGGAGCGGTTTTTGTTGTTGCTGTAGCCCAGTCCGCCGCTGAAAAAGAGGTAAATCTTTTCCCACACCATGCCTGCGCGCAAGTTCAGCGGCTCCCACGATGTAGTGTATCCGGTGTAGTCCAAGCCCGGACGGTAGGTCAGGCCTGCGCCGAACATAAAGTCGTGGCCGCCGAGGTTGACTATCGCCAGCGGACCGAACGAAAGGTCTAAAAGGGTGTTTGTGCTGAAATACACACCGCCCATAACCTTGTCGTTGATACGCACCGCCGCCTCGCCACCAATATATACGGGATAATGGTCGAGTTCGGTGTTGAACGAAAGTCCGAAGCCGGCGTTTACGCCAAGGAAATGCGGGTCGTCGGAGTGGCTGTGTTTCGATTTGGTTTTGGGCTGTGCCGAGGGAGCTGCCGAAGTGCCGAGAACCCAGCACACCTGACCTTCGTGGGCGGGAGGCACTATGCACACGAGGTTTTCCCAACGACGCACCAACGACTCGCCCATCTCGCGGAATTTCTGGTCCACCTCGTTGAAATCCTTGGCCATCATAAAGTTATCGTCCTTCGACGAAACACCTTTCAGCAGACGGGCAAACTTGCCGTTCTCCTTCGAATCGGCGTCGTCGCTGTTGATGGCTATGAGGTAACTCTCTAACTGTTTGCCGTTTATAGTCTTTTCGCGGACAATTCTATTAACGTGTTTGAAATAAGGATTATCGAAATCCACGCCCTTGGTGCCGAGCTTGGCGTCGATGGAGGCGTTGTCGTAACCATCGGTAAACGAAACTATTACGGCACCCTCGTACACCTCGCTGCCTTCACGGTAGTTGCGTGTGGCGTATTTCTCTATCATCTGGCTTGCCTTGTCGATGGAGTAGTAAAGGGCTGTGTTGCTGCCCATCTGCAGGTTGGTGATAAAATCGTTGAGTTTTTCTTTGTTGGCAGCGGTGAGCGGCTTGATTTCCATGGTATTATTGTCGGCATAACTCATTGAGTTGAAAGCCACAATGCCGAGTTTCACATTGCCTTCGGGACAAGCTTTTTCCAGTATGTTGATAAAGTTGATGGCACTCTGTTTCACATCGTTGAAATTGTTTCCCAGCGAGTTGCTGCAGTCGAGGGTAAGCACCACCACCATGTCGCTCGTGGCCACGTTGTCGAGTTTGGCGTTTTTCACCTCGCTGTCGGGTTCCCAGCCGGTGGATGTCATTTTGTAGAACTTCAGTCCTGGACCGTTTTCGCTCAGGTCTTGGTCGCATTTCACGTCGCGGAACACAAAACGCTGGTAGTTGTCCTCTATAGCCGTGCCGCGCAGGGTGTCGGTCTTGGCAAATTCGATGTTTTTGCTCTCAAGGTCGTAGAGTTTCCCCACCCATTTGCCTTTTTCCACAGAAAGAGTGTAGCTGCCTCTAATCCAATACTTTGAGCCTTTGGGCATACGTTGTGCCACCGCCGAGAGGCCGAGCAGAACGGCCAACGACAACAGAATTACTTTTTTGTTCATAACGATAGTTATTACGTATTTTACTAATATTCAACAATATGTAAACCATAGCCCCTTTTTCGGGATATAGTTTGACAAATTGCAAATATACGAAAAAATCGTGAATTGTGATGAGTGATTAGTGAACAGAGGAGTGTGGATAACGGAAAAGGGGCTCACTCCACATATTCCGGAGGAGGTGGCGGAGGCTCTTCTTTGTAATCCTCAGGCACAACAACGCCTACATAACAATCATCATCATCCTCATCAAGTTGTTGTAATGAATCGCCTTGTTTCACGTTCTCAATATCGTATGATACACTGTCGCCAGAGGCTTGTATCAATTGTGTATCGGCATTGCCGCCACACGATGACAGTCCGAGTACTATGCCGGAAATAGTTGCAATTTTGCCGAGCTTCAGACGTTCGAAAAGATTCTTCTCCAAGTATTTCACCTCCCATTCGCAACGGGGGCAGGTGCCACGACAATCGCCCTCATAAGTACATTCGGGGATGTCCATATTGATGCCGTTCTCGTCGGCTATCTTCCGACGGATAGCTTTAAGTTCACTACATATTCGCTTGCCTCGTTTCATACGCAGTTGTATTCGTTCATATAGACGATTGTGGATAATGGCCAAAATTTTTCTGCAAAGTTACATTTTTTTTCCTATTAAACAAAAAATTTTTAAACAATTATATAGGTGGGGGCAATTAGTTGATAATTAGTAATTTGCAATTAATAATTAATGGTAGGGATTTGTTTTTTGCATCAAAAGATTGACTTTTGGGGTGCAAAAAAACTCAAAATTGCGATTTCCGTTTTTACAAATTTGCATTTCAAACAGGATATTTCGCATTGGTTTTGATAAGCACTTTGGCACGCTCTACAAAAATCCAATCACTCATCACTTTTTATAATCAGGACACTCAAATTATTTATTACCAAATATTTAAATCACATTTCAAATTCCGAAATCCGAAATTTTTTATGTCCAACTTGCAAAGATACTTAATTTTTGCGACATTTACAAGGTTTTGACGCACAAAAAGCAGAATTGTTTTTGATATATGATGACACATCCGTAAAAAAGGTTATTGCATTAACCGAAATACACAGAAAAAAGGTGAATGGACTAACCTGAAATCAATAAAATTTGGTTATTTCAATAATCTTTTGTATCTTTGCAAAAAAATTTAAAAACCGAAAAACAATGGAAAGTTTGTTCAGAAAACACAAGATGTTGATTTCGCAAGTACCTACCGATATTATTCGCGAAACGATGAACACTATCAACTGGGAGAAACAACTTGTGGCTATACGAGGCTCGCGAGGTGTGGGAAAGACCACCCTTATGAGACAGTATATCAAGCAGAAATACGGGATAAGCGCTGGTGAAGCTCTTTATTGTGTAATGGACAGCATTTATTTTACCAGCCACTCTCTTTTGGACTTGGCCGAACGTTTTCATCAGATGGGCGGCAAGCATCTTTTTCTCGACGAGGTGCACCGCTACCCTACTTGGAGCCGCGAAATAAAAGAGATTGTGGATTTGTACCCCGACCTGAAAATAACTTTTACAGGCTCGTCGCTGATACAAATCCTCAACGCCGACGCCGACCTCTCGCGCCGTGTGCTGAGCTACACGATGGAAGGCCTCTCGTTCCGCGAATTTCTGCATTTCTATAAAGGAATACAAATAAAAAAACACAGCCTCGACGAGATTCTTGCCAATTACGACGACATCTGCAACGAGGTGAACAAGTTGTGTCGCCCCCTGCCCCTGTTCGAAGAATATCTGCGCGTGGGATATTTCCCTTTTTACGACGGCAACGAAGAGGAATACTACAGCCGCATCGAGAATGTGATAAACTTTGTTGTGGAGCAGGAACTGACGCATTTCTGCGGTGTGGACACGGCCAACACACGGAAAATAAAGGCACTTATCCAGTTTTTGTCCGACACCCACCCTTTCGAACTCAACATCTCCAAACTTTCCGCCCGACTTGAGCTGAACAAACAAACGGTGCTAAGCTACATAAATAGCCTTGGGCGCGCCGAGCTGCTGCAACTGCTGTATTCCGACAGCAAAAACATAACACGTCTGCAAAAGCCCGACAAAATTTATCTCCACGACCCCAACATGTTCTATGCT
Source organism: Bacteroidales bacterium (assembly GCA_017443265.1). Lineage (GTDB taxonomy): Bacteria > Bacteroidota > Bacteroidia > Bacteroidales > P3 > UBA1219. The sequence continues at coordinate 3,699 of JAFSOU010000099.1, forward strand.
CTGGGCTACGGCGACAAGATTGGCACTATAAGAGAGTGCTTTTTCGTGAACCAGATTTCTACAAGCCACACCGTGGAATACGGCAAGGACAATGGCGATTTTGTAATAGACGGGAAAATAACCATTGAGGTAGGCGGCAAGGACAAAACCTTCGAGCAGGTGGCGGACATGCCCGACTCTTACATTATGGCCGACCGAATGGAGTTCGCCGTAGGCAAAAAACTACCCCTGTGGCTGGCTGGAATGATTTATTGAAATGAAATATTACAAATAAAAAAGGAAACCACATTGTGGCTTCCTTTTTTTACATTATTTTAACCAAATTACGGATTATAGACGAGTCGCACAGATAGGCCAAAAAACCTACTGATTTTGGCTATTGCCAATTCTTCGGTCTCTCTAAAATTAAGGTAATAAGCTTGTTCCGAATCACTAGGCGTTGACGACCAATAGCGGCCACTGAAGCCCCCAGGAAACACTGAGCCATTACCATAGCGAAAACCAGCGGCGGGCAGAAAGAGTGATTCACCATTATTGCCAGTAACCTTATATCCGCTGCCTGTCCACGACCACTGACATCCAGTTTTTAATTCCTCCCACTGGACCTTTGTTGGAAGAGTAGAACCGAATTTTTCTATCGCCTCATCATAAGTATAGAAATTGTTTTCGTCATTGGGATTTGCCTCATTGGTTGCTTTCCATTTTGTACCGCTTGGCAATCCCAAATCCACATATCCAGCAGGTGTTGTTCCAGTCTCGGTTGTTTCCGTATCCGTATTGTCTTTGTCGCAACTTGTAATTGCCAGTCCCATCAGGCATATCATGCTAAAAAAGAGAACTTTTTTCATTTTCCATCCCTAATACGTGTCGGGCGCAACTTTTAGTGGACTTCTAATTTTACATTATTTCTGATTTCATAGTCATTTTCATTAGTGTCCCGTTAAAATTGGGACGAGTTAAATATTAATCAAACAACCCCGGAATAAGGGGACCAGATTGCTCTTTGACATCATTGGAATAAGTCTTATCGAACAGTTCTCTGAGCGGAGCTTTGTCAGTGAGTGAC
>JAFSOU010000100.1 GCA_017443265.1 Bacteroidales bacterium
CATGGTAAGGTTTTTGGAGGCCATCGGGGGCAATATTACATATATATCCGATCCAGAAGTAATGTCTATGTAGTTGTTTGTGCCGTCGGAGAGGTTTACGGTAAGCGTTTGGGGTGCACCGGCGGCGGGGGTAACGGTGGGGTCGGTGGTGTTGTTATCAACGGTGAAATCGCCTGCCAGAGCGCCGTCGGTGGTGGAGAACACCAAATGGCTGGCGTGTGTGTTGGCTATACCTGCCTCGGCGGTGAGGTGCAGCTTAAGCACTGTGCCGAGGTTGCGCATCTGGAAAACAATTTGTTCCTTGCCCGAGGGCACAGATGCATAGCCTGCCATAAGGGTGTTGCCGCTCAGGGCGTCGACGGAGGCATCGTAGGTCTGTGTGGCGGGGAAGTTCACTGTAAGCGAGGTGGAGGTGAAATTGCTCGGTATTGTGCTGCCGCTGGCGGCTCCGACTATGGTGGTGGGATACACGGCCCAGTAGATATCGTTGCTGCCCGAAGGAATGCCGTAGGTGGTGCCTTCGAACCTTGCGCTTGTGGCGCCGGCGTTCAAGCTGGCCAAAGGCAGGTTGGTGCCGTTGATATTGAGGGCGTCGGTTAGCTCCCATTTCACCTTGCGGCCGTCGGTGTAGTCGAGATAGGCTTTGTCGCTACCTTGAGGCATAGCGGCGGCGGCGGAGATGGTACGTTTCACACCCACCATTGGCATAGTTTCTGGATTGCCTTCGAACATCTCTTTCTTACACGATGCCGCGAAAAGGGCAATAGTGGCTGCGGCAAAAATGCACGCTAAAGTTTTGAAGTTTTGTTTCATTTGCTTTTTTTTACTGTTATTAAATTATATCATTGTTAATTTTTTATTTCAAATAAAAGGCAGTCCGCTCCCGCGGCCTGCCACGACTAATGAAACAGAGACATGCCATAACTTGCAGCACATCTCTGTACCACAATTTATTCCTGCTTGTACACTTGAATTATATGTATCTGTTTGATTATTAGTCATATTCTACATATTAACCTATTTACAATTAGGTTTGCAAAAGTACTATACATTATTCAAAGGACAATTAAAACGCTCTATCCTACTAGGATAGCAAACACTATCCTTTTTGGATAAACTCTTCGAAGAAGTTGTATTCCAATAACTTAGAAATGCGGATAAGCAGGTCGGTGTTTATGGATGACTTGGAGTAGATTTTGTAAAGGTGGTTGGGTGTGCAGGGTATCTGCCGTGCAAGCCATGCCGAGGTGCGTCCCTGCTCCCTGAGCTTGGCTTTTATAGCATTGCCGATATGTACTTCCCTGATGTTATCCATAAAAAAAGCGTGGAATTATTTCTTGCCTGACATCAAGGGTTACCACGCCCTCCCATCTAAACAAGTCATTCCACGCCGTAATATATACGACGTTCAATAACTAACCTCGATGGGAACCGTTCTCTTAAAAGAGAACGGTGGTAATTCTGATGTCAAGGATAGCCTAAAACGCTATACTAAAATATAATATATCAATTTCTTTTTCTAAATCATACTATATTATTTTGTTCAACAAATTGTTCTTTTGCTATTGTAATAGTCCGCTGCATTTTATCTGCCATAATTTTTTATCAAACCAACACCTCTTGAAACACTTTGCCGTTGATTAGTTTTCCGATTTTGTTTGTTGCTCCAAAAAAAAGCGTCTTTGTTGTTCTATCTCACGGCTCAGTTCCTCTTCGGAAGGCATATAGGTGAGATATTTGGCGGCATAGAGTTGGTCGCTATCGTTAAGCACCGAATAGTGGGCTATTGTTTTGTCGGTATCTGTACAGAGCAAAACACCTATGGTAGGTTGGTCATCCTCACCTTTTACCAAGTCGTCGTACATACGCACATACATATCAAGCTGCCCAATGTCCTGATGAGTAAGTTTGTGAGTCTTAAGTTCGAAGATGATAAACCTTTTCATTTTGTAGTTGTAGAACACAAGGTCGATAAAAAAGTCATCCGTCTCGGTGGCGATATGCTGTTGTCGTTCTACGAAGGCGAAACCTCTTCCCAATTCAAGGATAAATTTCTCAAGGTTATCGATTAGTGCCTGCTCCAACTCCGTTTCGGAGAATTTGGAATCCCGCCTGAATCCCATAAACTCGGCCACCACGGGATTCTTGATATATTCCATGGGATCTTTGTCGGAGATAGTCGGCAGTTCGTTTGCATCCGCGGGAAGCTGTGCGGCAAGTCTGCGTTCGAAGTATTGGGTGGAGATGTTGCGGTCCAATTCACGCACACTCCACATATTCTGTGAAGCTGTAGCAAGATACCAATCGCGTGCCTGCGAATTAGTTACCGACAAAATACGTCGTATATGCGACCATTCCAGATTGTGAACACGCGTGTTCACAATTTGCATATCGGGATAAAGCAAATAGAATTTCTTATAATAGTCTAGATTCCTTTTGCTATAGCTATTGCCATAAACAGGCACAAGTTTTTCGGACAAGTTTCGAATAAGTTTTGCACCATATTCTGCCCTCGCATTTCCATTCTGTTCCTCCTCGACAATTCGTCGTCCCACATTCCAAAAAGTCGCTATCGCAGCTTGTCCGGCGGCGGCGTATGCCATTTTCCGCCCTTGCTCAATAATGGAACGGATGTCGTTTACAAGAGCATCGGCCGTACGTAGTTCTTTATTGCTATCTTCCTTTCTATCCATATTTGTGAAAGCTTAATACCTGCCCGTTTCTTTACACCCTCTTCACATTCTCAATTCCGTCCACGGCCTGCAGTTTTTGCATCAGGTTGTTGAGGTCGTCGAGGGTTGAGACATAAACCATGATAAGGCCTTTGCCCACGCCTTCGCTGCCTTCGATGGTGATGCCCCTGATGTTGAGGTCCATCTCTTCGGATATAACGCGGGTGAGGTCCTGCAGCAGACCGCGGCGGTCCATGGCGGTTATCTGAATGGCGGCAAGGAACGACACCGCCTCGCCTTTGCGCCATTTGGCCTTGACGATGCGGTTTTTGTGGGTGGCCATCTCCTCGATGGCGGCGCGGCAGTTGGTGCGGTGCACCACAATGCGGTCGTCCTCCACAAAGCCTATCACGTCGTCGCCGGGTACGGGATTGCAGCAGGTGGCGGGCTCGGGTTTCAGATTGCCGTATTTGGCGTCGAGCAGTATGTTGCCAAAATCGTACTGGTACTGTTCTTTTAGCGGGGTGTCGGTAGTGAGGTCGTTGGAGTTGGAGTTGGGCTTGTCGTTTCCGCCGAAAAGCGACTTAAACGGCGACAGCAGCATCAGCCACGGCGATTTCTCGTTTTGCAGGCTGTGTTCCACATCTTCCTTGCCAATTTCGTTGCGGGCTATCTTATAATAAAGGTCGAGGTCGTCGTCGAGGTTGAAGTATTTCTTTATTTTGTCGATATTGCCGGGACTGTCTTTCTTCATCAGCGACGAGAGTATGCTGTGCAGTTTTTTCTCGCCCTCGTCCCTGTAAAGTTTTTTCTGCTCGCGCAGACTTTTACGTATTTCTATCTTGGCGTGGGTGGTAATAACGTACGAGAGCCATTCCTCGGAGGGCTGCACCTTTTTCGACGACAGTATCTGCACCTGTGCGCCGCTTCGCAGCCTGTAGTTGTTAGGCACCACTTTGGAGTTCACCTTGGCGCCCATACTCGAAAGTCCGAGGTTGGTATGTATTGCAAATGCGAAATCGAGCACCGACGAGCCCGAGGGCAGCGTAATCATCTTGCCCTTGGGGGTGAAGACGTAAATCTCTTTTGTGTAGAGGCTCTGTTTGAAATCCTCCACAAAGTCGAGGGCGTTTTTGTCGGAGTTGTCGAGGTTTTCGCGTATCTGGTGCAGCCAGTTCTCCACAATGTCGTTGTGAATCTCCTCTTCGGGGTGGTTTTCCTTGTAGAGAAAATGGGCAGCCATACCTTTTTCGGCAATCTCGTCCATACGTTTGCTGCGTATCTGTATCTCGAGGTATTTTCCACCGTGTCCCATCACCGTGGTGTGCAGCGACTCGTAGCCGTTGGCCTTGGGGGTGGTAATCCAGTCGCGGGTGCGTTCTGGATTTATGCGGTACATGGAGGTGATGATGGAAAATACGCGCCAGCATTCCTCTTTCTCCACCTCTACTGGCACGTCCAATATGATACGTATGGCAAACACATCGTACACCTCGTCGAAAGGCACGCCTTTGCGCACCATCTTGTTCCAGATGGAGAATATGGATTTAACTCGTCCGCTCATGGTGTATTTGAAGCCACGTGCGTCGAGCACGTCGCGCAGCGGGCGGCTCACCTCGTCGATATAGCGGTCGCGGTCCACCTCGGAGCTCTCTATCAGGTCTTTGATACGGAAATACTCTTGCGGGTTGGTATATTTCATACACAGGTCCTCGAGCTCGCTTTTTATGGAATAGAGTCCAAGTCGGTGAGCCAGAGGTATATACAAAAACTGCGTCTCCGACGATATGGCCAGCTGTTTGGTGCTTTCCATACTGTCGAGGGTGCGCATATTGTGCAGACGGTCGCTCAGTTTTAGGAAAATAACATACACGTCGTCGACCATCGCGAGCAGTATTTTCTTGAAATTCTCGGCTTGTATGGACTGGATCTGCATGTCGAAGACCGATATTTTCGTCAGTCCGTCGATAATTCTCGCCACACGGTCGCCGAACACCGAACGTAGCTCGTCGAGGGTGATGTCGGTGTCCTCCACCACGTCGTGAAGCAGTGCGCATTCCACACCCACGGGCCCCACGCCTATCTCGCTAACGGCGATGATGGCCACCTCGAGCGGGTGGAAGATGTAAGGCTCGCCCGATTTGCGGCGTACATTGGAGTGTGCCTTGCGGGCAATGGAGAAAGCTCGGAAGATCATATCCTCGTCTTCGGTAGAGAGAGGGTGCTCGTCGTTGCACAGCTTTATCAGCTGGCGGTATTTTTCGTCAATCTCGCGGGCTTCGCGAATTTCGTCGATTTCGTACATAGCGGCAGATGGTTTAGTGGTGGAAGGGTGTGATGGGTTTGGCTATTGCAGCTCGTTCTCGTCCTCGGGCAGCAGGTCTTCGGGATTCCAGCGTATGGGATACACGTTGTCCTTGGTAATGGAGCAGGATGGGTAATCGACCTTTATCTTTTGCTGGAAATAGTATGCGTCCAAACGGCTTACAAAATCGCCCACCTTGATTTTGAAATTTGGTTCCTCGAACACCACATATACGGGGATGTCGGGATATTTCTCCAAAAACTGTTTCTTTTTGGCGAAAGCCTGCGACTTGGAGTTAACTCCCGAAAGCGAGGCGACAAGCAGACGGTAGCCCGGCACTGTCTTGGCTTTTTCGTTGAACTCGATGTGTTTATCCACAAGGTTGGACACCTTGGTGTCGCCGGTTACCTGCACCGACCCCCGCGACTGTGCCTGAGCTCCAAAGCACAAAACCACAGCGGCAAACGATAGTAAAAATCTTCTCATATTGCGATAGATAGAGGGTTTCTTAATATTAAAATCTCAACAAATCAAATTGCAAAGATACGAAATCTTTTTCAATGTTACGTCACCAAACCGCAAAAAAAGTTTGAGGTGCGATGATAAAAAAACGACACAGAGAAATGCCCTATGTCGTTTTATCGTTTTTGTCTGCTGTGTGGTATTACCTTGCGGCGCTGTGCAGCTCTTCGGAGTGGATGGTTAGCACCGGGGTTTGCGAGTGGTGTATCATCTGCTGGGCATAGGAGCCGAGCAGTATGTTCGACACTGTTTTTTCCTGTTCGGCCATTATCATGATAAGGTCGGCGGAAATGCTTTCGGCAAACTCTATCGTAGTCTGTGTTACGTTTTCTGTTTCCATTTTTGTCACCGAGCATCGTACACCTGCGCCGGCAAGCACTTTTTCGGTCTGGTCCACATATTTGTCCACTATGTTGCGCACGTCGGCCACGCCGGAGCTGTAGAGTCCGAGCACAAACACCTCGGAGTTGAAGGCGCGAGCGAACTTGATGGCCTGCGTTACCTTCTGGCGTGTCTCCATCGAGCTGTCGAGCGGCAGCACTATCTTGTCGAGAGCCTTGTTGAAATTGAAGTTCTCGCGGATGGTGAGCACAGGCAGGGTGGCTTCGGTGATGGTGCGGTAGGCGTTTTTGCCTATCCAGTTGCGTTCGTAGCCCGAAGTGCCGTGCGAACCCACCACTATGAGCCAGGCTTTTTCCTCCTCGGCCACAGCGTTAAGCTCGCGGTAAACACGTCCGTGACGAATGATGCACTCCAGTTTGCCGGTGTGCAGTTTGCTCTCGTGACGTTTAATAACTTCGTCGATTTTATTGTTTATCTCCTGATCCGACATCAGCGACGAATCATATTTTGTGGATAAAACATACACTAATTTTAGTTGGTTTCCCCATTTGTTGGCAAGGTCGATTGCGAGGTCGATTGCACAGTCGGAACCCTTGGAAAAATCTATTCCTACAATTATTGTGTCCATGGCAATTGAATTATTTGTCCGTATATTTATACATTAAAACTATCGGCAAAGTTACATTTTTTTTTACAATTCGCAAAAAAAATCGTATTTTTGCACTTCAAAAATTTTTAAAACAATGAGAAAAATAATCACTGCATCTCTTTTGCTGATGCTGCTTTTCGCGGGCAAAGCGTCCGCCGTGGAGGCCTACCCCCACAAAATCAAATACCCCCAACCCGACGGAAAAACCATAGTAACCCTGACAATGCGCGGCGACGAACGTGTGAGTTGGGCAGAGACCGAAGACGGCTACACGTTGGTTTACAACTCACAAGGATATTTCGTTTACGCCACTCGCGACCAGCGTGGCGACATGGTGCCGTCGCAATTTATAGCAACTGAAATCACCGCCCGTAGCGCCGAGGTGTCCGACTTTTTGGCACGCACCCCGAAATACCTGCGCTACAGCCGCTCGCAAATAAACGACATGCTCTCGATATGGAATTTCCGCGAAAGCAAAGCCAAAGCCCTGGAAAAGAGCAACACCACCGGAACAGTGCGCATACTTGTGATAATGATGCAATACCCCAACCGACCGTTTGCAAGAACACAACAGGAGATAAGCAATCTGTTCAACCAAGTGAACTACTCCGCAGGAAACGCCCGCGGCAGTGTGCACGACTACTACAACGAGGTATCGTACGGACAACTCAACCTTGTTGCCGACGTGGTAGGACCCTACACCTGCGACCATAACTCCCGTTATTACGGCAAGCACGGCGAAGGATCCGCCGGCTCTTCGGCTCGCGGAAGCGAGTTCGCCACCGAGGCCTTGCAGAAAGCCAGTGCCGCTGGCGCCAACTTCTCCCGCTACGACAGCGACCACGACGGCGCCGTGGACTGCGTGCATATCATCTTCGCCGGCTTCGGTCAGGAATCGGGCGGTGGCGACAGCGTGATATGGTCGCACAAATGGTCGGCATCGCAGCGTGTGGTGAACAACAACACATACGCCCAAACATATTCTTGCTCCCCCGAGCTGTCGGGCAATGCAGGCAACAACTCCACCAACAAGATGTGCCACATAGGCGTGCCCTGCCACGAGATAGGCCACGTGCTCGGAGCCCCCGACTTCTACGATATCGACTACGCCGAGAATGGACAGTACCCCGGTATGGGCAACTGGGACATTATGGCCGGCGGCAGCTGGAACGGCACCTCTCACGAGGGTGGCAACTCCCCCGCTCATCACAACGCCTACACCAAAGCTTATATCTACCACTGGGTAAACCCCGTAGTACTTTCGGGCTACGACACAATCACTCTACAGCCGGTGAAATCCGACTCCAACTCGTATTACCGCATCAACACAGCCACCCCCAACGAATTCTACCTTATCGACAACCGCCAGAAAATGGGCTACGACACCGCCATCCCAGGACACGGACTGATGTTCTACCACGTGCATAGTGCCATTAACCCACAATCCAACGCCGGCGTAAACTACACCCATCCGCAAAAGCTCTATCCTGTTTGTGCCACAGCAACCGCCAAAGTCCCCTACGACTCCGCATCATACGGCGATATAAATAGCGCAAACTGCCCATTCCCAGGACACGGCAGCCGCACCTCGTTCACCGACTACACCACTCCCAGCACCCAGTCGTGGGCACGAGAATACAGCTATATGCCCATACGACAGATAACCGAAAACACCAGCAACCATACCGTTACTTTCATATACGGTTACCCGACCAACCCCAACTGCAACGCACCTACAAATGTGCACATCGACGCTATCACCGACGACTATGTGGAACTTAGCTGGAACAACAACAGCAGCGCCACTGTTTGGGAAATACAATACTGCCGCTCGGGTCTCGACCCTTCGGTGGCAAGCAATATGCGTAAAATAAGGAACATAACCAACACCACCTACCGCATCAACGGCCTTCCCGTAAACGACACTCTTTATGATTTCTACGTGCGTGCTATCTGCGGAGCCGGCGACACCAGCGCATGGAGTCTTTCAAATGCCACATCGCAAATTAAAATGCCTACGTCTGGCAGGGATTCCATAAAAGCCTGCGGCATACACATCTACGACAACGGAGGTTCTAACAACAACTACATCGAAGGCACCAATTCCATACTTGTGGTGAAAGCAGCACATCCAAAAGCCAAAGTGAACATTAGCGGCATACTCAACCACGAGGACTACGACCCGATGTTTGTCTTCGACGGCGAAGACACCTCCGGCACGCTGCTGCACCAATATTTTAGCAATTCACCCTCCGGTGCAATTGTAAACGACACCGTGAACGACACCTCCCTCTCCGGAGCTCTCACCATCTTTTTTGCATCCGATCCTTACGTTTCGGGCCGCGGCTTCGACTTCCTCGTCACCTGCATCGATACCGCCGACTGCAGCGAACTGCCAGTACCTTACAGCGAGGACTTTGCCAACTATACTTCTGCTACAGCCACCGCAGAGGGTGGAGCCACCCCACGTTGCTGGACCACATATTCGTCCACAACAACAACATCCTCGCCCGCAGGATGGAATCCCCACGTTTGTAACTCAGCCAACTACTCGCCATACGCTTCTCAGAGCAACAAATACCTTGTGATGGCAGTAAAACGAGGCACATCGTCAAACCGTGCCTACGCCATACTCCCCGGCTTCGACGACACCTTAACCAAATGCAAGATTTCCTTCAAAGTAAGGATGGGTGGTTCTGGAGTTTCGGCAAGCACCGATAAATTGCAACTCGGCTATGTAGCCAACTACACCGGAAGCAAAGCAACCGACACTGTGTTCACTCCTCTTACCACAATAAGCCATACAACAACAGGAAACTCAACCGCCCCAACAGCCAATGAAAGAGTTGTTTCCTTGAACAGTTACAACATACCCGACACTGCACGTCTGGCTTTCCGCTGGATGACAACAAGAACTTCCGGTACGAGCACTTACTATTGCGGCATCGACGATATCAATGTTACGTCGTGCGAAGGCAGCTCGCAACAGGACGTGTTCACCTGCGACAGCACCTACACGTGGAACCTGAACGGACAGACCTACAGCAACGACACCGTTGTTACATACCGCATTTCGGGAGCATCGGCAACCGGATGCGACAGCCTGGTTCATCTTAACCTTACATTCCGCCACCACACTTCGGCCATCGACAGCATAATAGCTTGCCGTAGCTACACTTGGATAAACGACACCACATACACCTCAAGCAACTACACCGCCGTGCACCGCATCACCAACACCATGGGGTGCGACAGCATCATTTACCTGAAACTTACCATCCAGAACGACACAAACGTTATCGACTCTGTGGTGGCATGCGGCAGCTCCTACACTTGGATCGACAGCGTTACCTACACCTCCAACACCAACACCCCGACCTATACCTACACAACATCTACCGGCTGCGACAGCACCATACACCTGCACCTCACTTTCGCCACCGCCACCTACGGCGTTGACACGGTGATAGCCTGCGACTCCATCACATGGATAAACGGAACAACCTATCGTGCATCCACCTCTATACCGCGCTGCACCATCGTCAATGCAATGGGTTGCGACAGCATCGTACAACTGCGTCTTACCATCAAACGCAAACCCACCAACCTGCAGGTTTCCGCCGACCGCACCACTATCGACGCTGGTGACAGCGTTACACTCACAGCCTCTGGTGCCGTGAGCTACCTGTGGTCCACCGGAAGCACCAACAACCCCATTGTTGAATTCCCGAGAACGACAACCGAATACTCCGTGATAGGCATCAACGCCAACTCGCCAAATTGTATGGACACCGTCTCGGTGATAATAACGGTGAACGCCGGCATCAACAACGCCGACGCTTTCAAACTTAGCGTTTACCCCAACCCGGCACAGCATTACATCACCGTGGAAGGCGACAACCTAAGCCAGATACTTATCTACAACTCTGTGGGACAGTGCGTTGCAAAACAGACAGCCATCAACGGCAAGAACAACATCTCCATCGAAGAGCTTGCCGACGGCATCTACACCCTGCAAGTGCTCAACACAGCGGGCGAAAAAATCGTCAGGACTTTTGTGATACACCGCAACTAATACGGACAACCGAACAAACGGCGGGACTGGAAAACTCACAGCCCCGCTGTTTTTTTTAAAAAACAACGATTGGATGAAAAACGACAACACCACCTCTCCTACCCAGTCGAAAATGGGCATTGGCGGACTTATACGCAAGTTGCTGCCCTTTGTGCTGCCCTATCGCTGGCTGCTGATAATAACCCTCACCCTCACTTTCGTGGGTTCGCTTATGGCTCAGGTAAACGCCATTGTCCTCGACCGCACCGTGGACAAAATCAACGAGTTGCTGCATATCGACGGCGGTTTTTCGTGGGCCACAGCGGCAAGGGTTCTGCTTATAGTCAGCGTCGTATTGCTCGGCAAAGAGCTGCTGTCGGCGCTGATAACCTTCGGGCAAAGGCTTTTCGGCGAAAAAATACGTATCAACGTCAGCCGCGACCTGTCGCTGAAAGTGGTGGACCGCATACTGTCGTTCCGTATGGCTTTCTTCTCCACCGAAGGCAACGAAACCGGCAAACTGCAATCGAAAATCGACCGCGGCATAATGAGCCTCAGCAACACAGTGAAAAATTTCTTTATCGACATAATCCCTCTGTTCACCAGCGCCATATTGGCTTTGTGCCTTATGTTTGCGGCCAACGTTTACGTGGGACTTGTGGCGTTGTGCATAGTTCCTCTGTATTTCATCATCACAGCTTGGCAGGCGCGCAGGCTGAAAGGATGGCGGCACAAAGTGTTCGGCACCCATCAGGCTCTGAACAACGGCATAATGAACATCATCGAAAGCATTGCCGTTATAAAATCGTTCAACCGCGAGGAGCTGGAAAGCCACCGGCAGGCAATGCTACAGGAACAGTCCACCCAACAGCAGATGGAAACCCGCAAGACATCCTTCCTGTTCGAAGGTGGCAAGACTTTCGTGGAACAAATCGGCACCGTGCTTATCATCATCCTCACCGCATATCTGGTACTTACCGACTACCCGGGCATGACAATAGGTAAGATAATGTATCACGTGCTGCTTTTCAGCAACGTGAGCGCCCCCATCCGTCAGCTGCACCGCATATACGACGACCTCAACGACGCCCTTATCTACGCCGAGAGTTTCTTCGGAATACTCGACGCCGACAACGAGGTGGAACAGAGCGGACAACACCGTCCCGACAAGGTGGAAGGTCTTTTCGAACTGAAAAACGTCGAATTCACCTACGGCAACGGCACACATGCCATACGCAATATGTCGATGACCATACGTCCCAACCAAACCACCGCCCTTGTGGGACTGAGCGGCGCCGGAAAAAGCACCGTGGTAAACCTTCTCGACAAATTCTACATCCCCGACAGCGGCAGCATCACCCTCGACGGAGTACCTCTGCAACAATGGGACACGCAGGTTCTGCGCAACAACATCGGCCTTGTGCTGCAGAAAAACCATATCTTCAGCGGAACCATAGAGGAGAACATACGCTACGGCAAGCCCCAAGCCTCGTTCGACGAGGTGGTACATGCCGCACAGCAGGCATATATCTACGACCAGATTATGGAACTGCCCGACAAGTTCCAATCCAACGCACTGCAGCTGAGCGGCGGACAGCAGCAACGCATAGCCATAGCACGTATGTTTCTCAAAAATCCCCCCATCATATTTCTCGACGAACCCACCGCCAGCCTCGACGCCATCGCCACCGAGCAGATAAAAGCCTCCATCGACGCCATAAAGAAAAACCGCACCGTCATCGTCATCTCGCACAACATAGGACAAATTATCGACTCCGACTACCTATACGTGCTGCAAACCGGCCATGTGGAGCAGAGCGGCATACCCGACGATGTGTACCGCAGCGGCGGACTATACAAAGAAATCCTCGACGCCAGCGCCCGAAGCATGAACGCCGACAAAATTGTGCATACTATAGAAAAATAGTTTTATCTATTATTTCGTCAAAAAATTGGTAGGGAACAAAAAAGAACAATTAAACAGCTAAACACTCTACAACCTTTAGCCTATGCCAAAAGCAGTACTTCAACAATCTTTTTCACAGGTCACTCAAAATTCCACAGCCCTTAGACTTTCAACCTAGGACTTAAACCAATTCTCAACAATTAAACTACCAATGCGAAAATCTGATTTTCCGACCATCCGATTATCTGAATATCTGAATGTCCGAAAATCTCTTCCTCTTTTCACAAAAATTTCGTACCTTTGTAAAGTGATATTAAATCACCGAAAACAACAAACCCTTGTTTTACAGTAAAATACGCAAAAATAGATGAAATACAACCGAATACTTTTAAAACTCAGCGGCGAATCGCTGATGGGCAAACAGAGCTACGGCATAGCCCCCGAAATGCTCGAACAATACTCCCGCGACATCAAGACCGTGGTGGAAAAAGGCGTTGAGGTGGCCATAGTGATAGGCGGAGGCAACATATTCCGCGGCCTCAGCGGTGCCGCCAAAGGCATGGACCGCGTGCAGGGCGACTACATGGGCATGCTCGCCACCCTAATCAACAGCATGGCCCTGCAGGCCGAGCTGGAGAAACAAGGCCTCAAAACCGAGCTCCTCTCCGGACTGGCCATCGAGCCCATCTGCCGCGAGATGAGCCGTCGCCGCGCCATCGAGGCCATGGGCGAGGGACGAGTGGTAATCATCGGCGGCGGAAGCGGCAACCCCTTCTTCACCACCGACACCGCCTCGGCCCTGCGCGCTGTGGAGATAAAAGCCTACGCCATACTCAAAGGCACCCGCGTGGACGGCATCTACACCGCCGACCCCGAAAAAGACCCCTCGGCAACCAAGTTCACCACCCTCTCCTTTGCCGAAGCAATGGCAAAAAAACTCAAAGTGATGGACCTCACCGCTTTCGCACTCTGCGAGGAAAACAACCTGCCCATCTACGTTTTCGACATGAACACCCCAGGCAACCTGCTCAAAGTAGTCGAAGGCCAACCCATCGGCACCGAAGTAAAATAACAACGCAAATAACTTATTATCAAATAAATAAAACACAATAACAATATGATTACCAAATTAGACGACGTTTTGGCTCTGGCCAAATCGAAAGGCAAAAAAAGACTTGTGGCCGCCTACGCAAACGACGCCCACACCATCGAAGCAGTTTACAACGCTATCAAGGCCGGCATCGTTGACGCTACCCTCGTCGGCGACGAAGCCACTATCAAAAACGTATGTGCCGAACACGGTTTCGACGCATCGGCGTTCAAAATAGTGCAGGAAGCCGACGAAACCAAAGCCGGCGTGGTGGCCGTGGGCCTCATCAACAAAGGCGAAGGCGATTTCCTGATGAAAGGCCTCCTCAGCACCGACAAATACATGCGTGCCATACTTAACAAAGAAACCGGCCTTATGCCCGGCAAAAAGAACGACATGCTTACACACATCGCCGTGTTCGAAGTTCCTTCGTACCACAAACTGCTCATCGCCAGCGACGTGGCCATCGTCCCCGCTCCCGACATGAAACAGAAACAGGCTATCCTCGGATACCTCGTTAGCACAGCCAAATCGCTGGAAATTGCTAAACCCAAAGTGGCCGTTCTTGCCGCCACCGAACAGGTGTCCACCGGCATGCCCGCTTGCGTTGAGGCTGCCATCATCTCCAAAATGGGCGACCGCGGACAGATAAAAGGTGCCTTGGTTGACGGTCCTCTGGCCCTCGACGTGGCTATCGACAAAGAGAGTGCTCAGATTAAG
This sequence comes from Bacteroidales bacterium, assembly GCA_017443265.1. Taxonomy (GTDB): domain Bacteria; phylum Bacteroidota; class Bacteroidia; order Bacteroidales; family P3; genus UBA1219. The sequence continues at coordinate 14,261 of JAFSOU010000100.1, forward strand.
AAACTCACCGGCGAAGTGGCCGGCGACGCCGACTGTCTGCTCTTCCCCAACATCGAATCGGGCAACGTTTTCTACAAAACTTGCACCAAATTTGCCGGCGCCGAACTCGGTTGCATGGTGGTTGGAGCCAAAGTTCCCTGCGTGCTCACCTCGCGCGGCGACACAGCCAAGACCAAGCTGTACTCCATAGCTCTGGCTTCGCTGCAATGCAAATAATAAAACCTTAAACAACAAAAAGCGGTGGCTGTCACGCCGATGGCCATCGCTTTTTTTGAACATCATAAAAATGAATATTATTATGAAATACAACAAGTTATTTATCATTCTGCTTGCTATTTTCACCTTAAACACCACCTCTTTTGCCAGCGAAGTGCTTATAAAAACGGTGAAAATCCACAAGGAGAACGGCAAAAGACACTTTTTCGGACTTACACGTCCGCAATACAACATCGCCAATGTCAGCGAAATGCTTATTCCCGCCAAGGACGGCGAAAGGGATTTCACTTTCCGCAACGTGGAGATGGAATTCAAAAACCCCGGACGCGAGAAATGCGACGTGGAGTGTGCAGAAGATTATGTATATGGCTATAACAGCCTGAAAGTAAGCGAAAAGAACTTCGACTTAGTTATAAACAGTCTGCTGAAAAAGATAGACCGTCTGCTGAAAAAAGGGCAGTCGTCGGGTACCTATAACGAGGAGATGACGGTGGAGGCGGGCGGCATTGAAATGAAATTCCGCTTTTTGGCCGAATGGGAAAACGGCAACGAAAATGGCGACGCCGACATCTTTATCAAAGTGTGGGACATCTCGGATTTCGGCAACAAAGACACCAAGTAACACAAAACAATTAAAACAGAAAAATCATGAATTACCTTGAAGAACTCAACGTGGCCATTACAGTGTGCGACACCGAAGGCAACATATTGGATATGAACGCTAAATCCGCCAAGACTTTCGAAAAATCGGGCGGCAAGGACCTTATCGGGGGCAACCTGCTCAACTGCCATCCCGAACCGGCACGCTCCAAACTTATCGACATGCTGCACAACCCGCGCACCAACGCCTACACCATCGAGAAAAACGGCGTAAAAAAACTCATCTACCAGACTCCATGGTACGACAACGGCGTTTTCGGCGGACTTGTGGAACTTTCGATGGAAATACCCTTCGAAATGCCCCACTACGTGCGTAAACCGCAACAATAATTACCGCTTAATGCGATTTTTTACCGTTTAATGCCAAAATGAACTCCGACGAACTTCTGATGCAACGCTGTTTCCAGCTGGCCCGTATGGGACAAGGACACGTAAGTCCCAATCCTATGGTGGGCTGCGTGGTGTTGAATCCCGCCGGCGACATTGTGTCGGAGGGGTATCACCAATATATCGGTGGATACCATGCAGAACGCAACGCCCTCACCGCCCATGGCAACGAAGGCAAGGACTTCACAGGCTGCACCCTCTATGTCAATCTGGAGCCCTGCTCGCACTACGGTAAAACGCCGCCCTGCGCCGACCTCGTCGTCGAAAAAGGCATTAAAAAAGTGGTTATTTCCACCACCGACCCCAACCCCTTGGTGGCGGGTGGCGGCATACTAAAACTGAAAGAGGCTGGTATCGAGGTGGTTACGGGAGTGCTCGAAAAAGAAGGGCGTTACCTCAACCGCCGGTTTTTCACCTTTATGGAGAAACATCGCCCATACGTGATACTTAAATGGGCCGAAACCTCCGACGGTTTTATGGACATCGACCGCAGTGCCAACCCGCACGGCAACTACTGGATTACCAACGACATACTCAAAACTCTTTCGCACAAATGGCGTACCACGGAAGATGCCATAATGGTAGGCACCAACACCGTGGCCAACGACAACCCCAGCCTCACCGCACGCCTATGGAGCGGACACAACCCGCTTCGTATCACCATCGACCGCACGGGACGTCTGCCTCACTCATTACACATTTTCGACGGCTCTACGCCAACGGTGGTATTCACCGAAAACAGCAGTCTGCAAAACCGCGAAAATCTGACTTTTGTCAATGTGGATTTCCAAAACCTTCTGCCAAGTGTGCTCTACTATCTTTATCAAAACAAAATACAATCCATTATTGTCGAAGGCGGGAAACAGTTGATAAACTGCTTTTTACAGCAAAATCTCTGGGATGAGGCGCGTAGGCTTGTGGGCAATTTGAATTTTGGCAAAGGATTGCCGGCACCAGTTATCGATGCCAATCCCGACAAGACGGAGTTTTTTGGCGACAACGCAATAAAATATTACCACAACCCATGTTCGAGGACACTTACAAGACAATAAAATACCCCTCGCAAGGCGTTTACAAGGAGAAAGGCAGCAAGTTTCTGGCCTTTGCCTACCCCATTGCCACCGAAGCCGAGGCCAAAGCCCGTCTCGACGAGCTCCGCAAGCAGTATTTCGACGCCCGCCACCATTGCTATGCCTACATCCTCGGCGCCGACAAAGCGGCCTACCGCATCAACGACGACGGCGAGCCTTCGAGCACCGCCGGAAAACCTATCTACGGACAGCTGCTCTCGCACGACCTAACCAACATAATCATTGTGGTGGTGCGCTATTTCGGCGGGATAAAACTCGGCGTGCCGGGACTTATCAACGCCTACCGCACTGCAGCCAAGGACGCCATCGACAACGCCATCATAATAGAAAAAAACATCACCGAGGTGTATAACCTGCAGTTCACCTACGAGCAGATGAACAGCGTTATGAAAATACTAAAGGACAACAACCTTCCGCAATGCAACCAAAAATTCGAACTCGAATGTTCGTTGGATTTCTCGGTGCGTCAGGCAGAAAGCATCCGTGTGTGCGACGAAATTTTAAAACTTAAAGGCGTGAAACTCACCCTGTTGCGGGTAGAATAACATCAACTGTTTTCCATCTCCTCCAGCTGCTCCGACAGAATCTCCCACTCGTACATCCTTTCTTCCAACGATTTTTGTAGTTTTTGGTACTTGGTGTAATAATCGGGGTCCGTAGCCATTATCTCCGGCGATTGAACCAGTTGTTCGTCCATCTCCTTTATCTTAGTTTCGAGAGAGTTTATCTCTTCCTCCACCTTGCTCACCTCCGAGCGTTTTTTGCGCAGGGCACGTTCCTTCTCCTTGGCCTGCTCGTAGCTCAGTTTGTTGGCCGAGACCTCTTTGGGGGCGTTCTTTTCGGCTTTTTGAGCAGCTTCGAGGACTTTCAGACTTTCAATTTTGCGGTGCTCCAAAAATTCGAAGATGTCGCCTTTGAACTCGTGGATTTGGTGGTCGCGGAACTCGTAAATGGTGTCGGTGAGGCCTTCGAGAAAATCGCGGTCGTGGGAGACAACTATCAGCGTGCCGGTGTATTGCAGCAGTGCGTTTTTCAGCACATCCTTCGAATCCATGTCGAGGTGGTTGGTAGGCTCGTCAAGCACCAGCAGGTTGGTGGGGGTGAGCAGCAGTTTGGCCAATGCCAGACGGGCTTTCTCACCACCCGAAAGCACTTTCACCTTTTTGTCGATGTCGTCGTCGCCGAAAAGGAATCCGCCAAGGATTTTACGCATCTTGGGACGAATGTCGCCCACCGCCACACGGTCGATAGTTTCGAAAACGGTGGCCTCGCCGTCGAGCAGGGCGGCCTGGTTTTGTGCAAAATAGCCGATAGTTACCTGATGGCCGGGCTTGTAAACGCCGCTGTAGTCGGTAATCTCACCCACTATTATCTTGGCCAAAGTGGACTTGCCCTCGCCGTTGCGGCCTACAAAAGCCGTCTTGCTGCCTTTTATTATTGTTAGGTCGATGTTGTTCAGCACCTTGTTGGTGTCGTAGGCCTTGCTGAGATCCTGCATTTCAACCACTATCTTGCCCGAATGTGGTGCAGGCGGAAATTGGAAACGTATGCTTTCGGTGCTCACCTCGTCGATACTCACTTTGTCCATCCGCTCCAGCTGTTTTATACGGCTCTGCACCTGTTTGGCTTTGGTGGCCTTGTAGCGGAAACGGTCGATAAAGCTCTGTATCTGCATTATCTCGCGCTGCTGGTTGGTAAGTGCGGCCATCTGCGAGGCGCGACGTTCCTGCATCAGCTCCACGTAACCGCTGTACGATGCTTTGTAGTCGTAGATACGTCCGGCGGTAATCTCGATGGTGCGGTTGGTGATATTGTCCAGAAAAGCCCTGTCGTGCGAAACCAATAGCACGGCGCCTTTGTAGCCCGCCAGATAGCTTTCGAGCCATTGTATCGACTCTATGTCCAGATGGTTGGTGGGCTCGTCGAGTAGCAGGAAATCGGGGTGGCGGAGCAGTATCTTGGCCAGCTCCACACGCATCTGCCATCCGCTGCTGAATTCCGTTATAGGGCGGTCGAAATCGCTGTGGCGGAAACCCAGTCCGAGTAGCACTTTTTCGGCCATCTCGCGGCGGTTGTTGCCCCCAAGCATGGCAATACGTTCCATACATTCGTGGTGGCGGTTGAGGAGTTTTTCGTAGTCGGCGCTCTCATAGTCGGTGCGGTCGGCAATCTGTTGGGTGAGGTTTTGCAGCTCTGTTTCGAGGGCGTCGATATGTGCAAAGGCGGAGAGGGCTTCGCTTAGGACGCTCATCGAGCCGTTGGGTATCATCTCCTGCGGCAGGTAGCCCACGGTTTGCTCTTTGGCGATGGTTACTGTGCCTGTTTCGGGCGTTTGCTGCCCGGCTATGATTTTCATAAGCGTGGACTTGCCGGCGCCGTTCTTTCCCACGAGGCCAATGCGGTCGCGGTCGGCGATGTTGAAGGTAACATTGTCGAAGAGGTTGGTTCCGGTGAACTGCACCGACAGGTTGTTTACGGCTATCATTGCAGGTGTTATATTATAAAAAGCGAAAGAGCCTTGTTTGAGGCTCTTTCGCATATTTTTCATTAAGTTTGTACTACTCGAGTTGGAACACAACAGGCAGTGTGTATTGCACACGCACGGTTTGTGTACGTTGTTTTCCGGGAGTCCATTTCGGCATTCCGCGAACCACGCGCACGGCTTCTTCGCCGCATCCGCCACCGATGTCGCGTACTGCTTTAGGATTCGAGATGGAACCGTCTTTTTCAACAATGAACTGCACAAAAACTTTACCTTGCAGGTTCTGTTCTTTGGCTATGTCCGGATATTTGAGGTTTTTGGAGAGGTATTTGTACAAAGCCTCTTCGCCACCGGGGAATTCGGGCATTTTCTCTACCGACACAAAAGGAGTTTCCTCAACTACAGTTTGTTCGGGTTCGTCCTCAACAGGAGCCACATAGGGGTCTTGTGCGGAATTTTCGTTGTCTTCAGCACTCACTGGCAAAAATTCATCTTTGATGTCAACGTTATCAGCCACAACTTTAAATTCCGGAGCCTGTACTTCAGGTTCGGGGGGAGGGGGTGGCGGTTCGTTAGGATCGGTTATCTGAACATCAATATCTTCAATATCGACCACGGCAGTCTGAACTTGCTCAATCTCCTCTTGGTCGTAGCTCTTGATACTGAATGCCAACAATACTATTGCCAAGCTTACCACCAGACCTATCTCCAAATAAAGACCTTTCTTTTTTTCAAGGTCAGCCTTGGGTGATTTCTTTGTTTCCATTTTGTTGGTATTTAATGGTTTACACTATGTTTAACTTCAAAAAACGCATTGCGTTTCGTTCTGCTAAAATACTACTTTTTTTTCTAATTATTGCGTTTTTCCGAACTTTTATTTGTTAAAAAATGTTACACTGCACATTTTCAACAACTTATATTAGTTTTTTATTGTCGTTATTTCTTTTGTTGATTCGGTAACAGCAAAGCTGTCGTCCATCCTCATCCCAACTATCCAAATTATCTTTCCGTCGGCGTTGCAGAGCAGCCATTTTTCGTTTTTTTCGAACAACGACAGATGGTTGTCCTTGAAAAAGTCGCTTACCTTGCGTGCGCCTTTCATCCCGAAAGGACGGAAACGGTCGCCGGTGCGCCATTTTCGCAGCAGAAGCGGGTATTTTAACTTGGCAGTGTCCACTATTACCGTGTCGCTGTCGGTTACTAGGCTGTGGCATCCGTCAAATTCGGAGTGCGAGAAAGTTAGGCTTATCGGGACTTTGATGCAAACGGTGCCTTCAACGATTTGGTATTCGTTGCTGTCGGGGCTGCTTTCCAAAGGTCTTAATATTATGTCGTTTCGGTCGATAAGTATGGTATGGGTTGCGGAGTGGAGCTGTTTTCCGGCACTATCGAGCGACGACAGCAAGTTGTTCACGGCCGTGGCGTTGAACCCGAACGGACGCAGCATCTCGAAAAGAGAGGTATGGGCGGAGACGAGCTGTCGTATGTCGTTTTTGGAGATTTTTATCTCGTCGTTGCTGTAGTGGAACAGTTGTCGCTGTTTTTCGGCTATGGCTTGATGGAGAATCTGCTCTGCGTCGGCGAGGTTTACCATATTCTGTGCCATGGTCCGTTCGAACTGCGGCGAAATGTCTTTCAGAACCGGCAACAGGTTATGACGTATCTTGTTGCGCAGAAACAGTGTGTCGTTGTTGGTGTAGTCCTCGTGGAAGGGCAGTTTGTTGTCCGAGGCGTATTCGGCTATCTCCTGTCGTGTGAAAGGCAACAGAGGACGTATCACGTTGCCGTTTTTGGCGCGAATGCCGTGCAGTCCTGCAAGTCCGGTGCCACGTATCAGGTTGATGAAGAAAGTCTCTATGGCGTCGTTCAGATGGTGCGCAGTGGCTATAAATGAGTATCCGTTTTCCGACGCGGTGCGGTAGAAAAAGTCGTAACGCTGCTTGCGGGCTGCCTCTTCGATAGAAAGTTTATGCTCTTTGGCAAAAGCCGTAGTGTCGAACTCTGCACAGTGAAACGGCACTTGATACTGTTTTGCCAACGCACGAACAAAATCCTCGTCGGAGTTGGAATCGTCGCCTCTGAGGTGGAAATTGCAGTGCGCTATGCCAAATGTGTACCCCGCTTTTGCGAAAAGGTGTGCCATCACCACGGAGTCCACGCCCCCGCTCACGGCGAGCAGGACTTTGTCGGCAGGTTGTAACAGCGCGGCTTGGCGCTGGTGTTCAACAAAACGCTGCAAAAGAGTGTTGGCGGGCATTGGCTACTGTTTTAAAATAGAGGGTGTCGTTGCCGACACCCTCGTTGTGTTATTTCTGGAAAATCATTTTCCTCATCAGGCGTTGGCCTTCGAACTCGATACCATAGTAATAGGTGCCGGCACTCAGTTTACCCTTGTCGAGGGTTATGGTGTGCTCGCCAGCGGCGTAGAAGGCGTTGGTTTGGTAAACCATCTTGCCAAGGGTGTTGATGACGAAGAAACGCACATCGCCGTCGTTAGGCAGCGAGAAACCAATTTCTGTCGCTTCGCGGAACGGGTTGGGCGAGTTCTGGTAGAGTTGCAAGGTGCTGTTGTCGGCCACGGGCAGTCCCACGTGGTTGGAGCGTTCCACAACGGTGGTCTGGTTGTTGGCGGTATTGTTGTCGTAGGCTATAGTAACGGTGGCGGAACCTGAGTACTGATGGCTGCTGCTCTTGGGCACCTGTCCGCTCAGTTCGAGGTTGTACGACACTCCCGGATAGAGGTTGGAGTTGCTGCGGCCTGTTACTTCGGTACCGTTGATGATGGCGCGCAGTGTTATAGGCGTGGAGGTAATGAGGTTGCCCACGTTTTTCACCTGCAAGAACACACGGCACGAGGGATTCTCGTTCTCTTCAACAAATACTTTCACAGCTTCCAAGTCGGTGAAAGTGGAGCCGAAGGTGCTTGTAGTGTCGTTGCCGGTGTTGATGTCGTTGGGGATGCTGAGGAACGCTGTAACGGCCGAGTAGGCAGCCGGGCGTTGCGGCATCTGGGCGTTGAATATATGGTAGCCACGACCGAGAGCCGGTATGGTTAAGTTGCAGGTCTCGGTAACGAGTGTTGATGTGTCGTTGTCGTAGTAGTAGCCTACGGTGAAGTTTTCCGCACGACGTGCGCCGAGGTTGTCGATGGCCAGCTCCACTGTTACGTAGTTGTGGTCGTATTCGCAGAGCACCACTTCGGTGGCACGTAGGTCTACTTGGTTTATAGCTGCCGAGATGTGGCGTGTGAGGGTGTCGTTGTAGATATAGTCGTCACCGGAGAGTCCGGTAAACACGTCGAGTATGGAGTTACCCAACGGAGCGCGCACCTTACGTGTAAAGGTGTAGTTGAAGCTTTCGAGGGGCATCAGCGGGCTACCGGTGAGTGCCATAAAGTCGACAGTCTCGGTTACGACGGTGGTGTTGAATTTGTACGTAATCGGCATATTTGTTATGGTGTTGCTGCCGAAGTTCTTTATACGCACGGAGACAGGAAGGCTGTCGCTCGGCACCACTATTTCGCCCGGCGAGAGTATGCTCACCATACCGGCGTCGTTCTGCAGAGGTATAAGTCCGTAGGAGTTGCAAGTGGAGTCGTTGCTTGTGTAGATATCGTCGTCGAGTATGGTGTAAGCGCAGATGGAGAAAGTGTCGGGCATAGTGCGTTGCACGATGAATGGCGAGCTTGTGAAACGGTACATCAGTATCTGGTCGGGAGGCAGAACACCATTCCATATTGCTTTACGCGGCAACGCGGAGCCTTCAGGATGGTAGGCTATCTCTATCGACCTCAATGTGTCGTAACCGAAGTTGCGCACTATAACGCGCGGTGCTATGGTTTGTCCGAACTGTGGTTCGGAAGCCGCCAGCTGTATGGCTATCACGCCGGCGTCGATGGCGCGTTTGGCACGGCCTATCTCAAGGTCGTCGATGGCGCAGCCGTCCAACGAACGGGCTTTGGTTCCGGCAAGGAACACGAAACGCAGTTGAACCTCCTGCGAGAAGTCGTTGCTCACGCGCGACAGCGGGTACTGGAACTGGTAGTAGTTGTGTGTGGCGTTGAACCCGTCGGGACAAGTGTACCACGGCAGAGTGTCGCTCTCGTTGCCAAAACGCACCCACTTGCCAAGATAGTTGAGGTATTCCATATACATATAGGAACCCGATACGAAGTGTGCGGCAAGGTTGAAACGTATGGTGTCGGGTTTAATTTGTGCTATGTCTATAATAGGTGTATAGAGGTAGCTAATGTTGCCGTAGCCCGTTACCTCTATGGGCGACACAGTGTCGGTAACCCAAGCCATAGAGCCGCTGGTGGTGCCTGCGAAATGATCTTTGTTGGGCGTTCCCCTCTGCCACAGGTTGCGGTTGTACCCGTTGGAACCTTGCGGAGCAAATAGCATATCGCTCATTTCGAAATTGTCGGCATAGATGAGGGTAACCACATGGAAACGGTGGAAGGTGCGTCCCACGGTGTTGTTCATCAGATCTTGGTCGCCGCGGACAGTGGCTTGTGCCGAGAACTCGGTGGAGCCAACGGGGAAGGTGTATGCAGGCAGTGTAACGGTGGCAAAAGCGTTGGAGGCGAGGGAGCCAGTCCACAGGTAGTTGCCACGAAACATGCCCGAATCGTTAGTGTAAGAGTAGGCGATGTTCACTGTGTCGATGGTGCTGCTGCCGAGATTGGCTATTTTCAGCATTATCTGCTGCTGCGGGTTGTGGTGGTCTATTATTGCGTCGTCGGGCGACAATATCCTCAATATGGCTATGTCGGTGTCGGGACGTTCGGTGATACACACGAGGTAATCCTGAATTTCGCCTTGTTCGATATTGGTCACGCAAGGATTTGCCATTCCAGTTCCGCCTTGTTCCAATATTATACGCATACGCATACATCCAAGCGGTACGTTGTTAGGCACACGCACTGGATGTTTTATTGTCTGGCGGGCATATATAGTGTCGCCGAACAGACGTTCGCCAATCATTTCGAACACTCCGTCGCGGTTCCAGTCGATAAAGGCAGTTACAAAGGCCTTGGTGGTGGAGTCGTTGATTTTTTTGAAAGTCTCGCAAGTAATCATCAGAGTGTCGCGGGTGTCGCGGTGCAGTGTTACGGGATCTATCAAAGGATTGTCGAAATTGACGAAGTTCACATATTTACGTCCCATGGCCGGTATCGGGTTGTCGATGTTGGCGAAGGTTACACGCGATATGTCAAGCCCTGAGGTGTCGTTAACTTTTGGAGTGCAGTACTGGTTTTCATTGATCGGGGTTACCCTGCGGCGGGCGGTGTCGTTAGCGCGGGTCATCTCGTTGGAGAGGTCGGTCCACGCTTCTATCTCGTATGTCCAGTTCTGCAGGTTGGGGAAGAAAGGCAATGTGTTGAATTTGTAGATATACTCGCCTTGTGGTGCTATTGACGTGGTGCAGGTTTCCACAACGGTCTGCAAAGTGCTGTTGTTTGCAGTCTCGCGCACAAGGTAGCGCACTGGTATCGAGGTAAGTGTTTGCGAACCGTAGTTTTTGATACGCACTTTTACTGTGTCGTAGTTCATATAAACCTTAGGCAGAGGCTCTGTGATTTCGGCAACAGAGGCATCGTAGGATACGGGGTTGTTTACAAACACGTGTATCGGAGCATAGTAGCTTGTACAGCCGGTGCTGCTTATCGACGACAGGTAGAAAGTGGTGTCGCGGAATAGCAGGTCGGGATGACTGTATGTAGTAGAAGGCACGTAGTTGGAGGGTGCATAGAACGGTGTTGAAACAGAGTCGCGGCTCCAGCGCAACGGACGGCTCTGCGACTGCGATGCGGTTAGTGTAACGAGGGTGGCGTAAGGGATGGTCTGGTCGACGCCAACAGGTGTTGCCGGGGTGTGTTTGGAAGTTACGGTAACTTTCGCCGTGGTGTCGTTAGTGTAATTGAGGTCGTGTTGCAGTTTCGCCCACGAGCGCACCGAAAGCTGCACATCCATAAGGGTGTCGTACGGATACATATCGGCATTGTGGCTGAAAGATATCTGGCGCGATTGCCCTGTGCCAAGGGATATGCTGGTTGTTTCGCTGAATGTGTAGGGTATGTTGCGCAACTGAACTCCCTGCGAAATCAGTGTAATTTCATATCCTATCTCCAATGGGTATGTGTTTGGTATTGCCTTGCGACCGACATTGGAAACGTTGATGGAGATGGGCACATTCTTCATCCGGCAAGCCGAAGTGGTAACAACAGTGCTCACTGCCCGCAGGTCGTAGGCGGGATAGAGTTTGAAATCGCCGGTACGGCAGTTGTTGGTGGAATCTTCGTCGCCGACCATCTCAAGACATACTATAACCGATTGGGTGTCGATCATGCCGAGAGGCATATTTATATATGTAGTGTCGGTGATGTATTGCCCAAGCCCAATTTGTGGGATAGTCTCGACTGTGCTTGTAAGATTGGGATGTCCAACTATTTCGGCATGCCATGTGATGTTGGTCTCGGCGTTGCGACCGTTGTTGTAGAAACGGGCTATCACCATAAGCGGGTCGCTCTCCACAGCTGTGGTGCTTGTTATAACCGGGTATATGATGTTGTCCACCGACACGTCGTGCTGCAGGTGCGGAATCTCGTGCGCACCAACGCAAGGACGTATGTTCTGCGGACGCTCGTTGCTGTCGATGTCGATAGTAACCTCGTTGGTGTATTGTCCCGATTCCACGATGGTGGAGTAGGCCAGATGCAAGTCGTCGATAGATAAGAAGTACGGTATTTTCTTGAAAGAGTAGGCGTCCTGCGAAGTGAAGGCGCGCAAGGCGTTGGTGTCGGCGCGGTTGCCCTGCCAATATACGAACGGAGTGCCGTTGGTATAGTAGTCGTTGTAGTTCGATGAGCCGATGCTCTGCATCGAATCCACATAGCAGGCATAACCGTTGCGGAAGTTGGAGAAGATGTTGTTCATCAGCTTGACGTTGAGGCTGCCCGACACTTCGAAACCGCGCGTCTGTGACGCATAGGAACCCTCGTCAACCTTGGTGGAGTTGTAGTACACATTAACATAATTGGAGTTGTCAATGTGCATACATGCGGAGGTGTTGACTCCGGACATATTGCCCGACAAGGAGGCCATATTGTTGAACACCCTGACAGGATATTGCGACGAGCCTGTGCAGTTCAGTACTTCGATACCCTGACGCGGGGCGGTGTTGGTGCCGTTGCCTTTGAGCACCACTTGGTTGCGCTGCAAGTCGAAAGCTCCGTTGTGGTTGGCCACCGAGATACCTCTCATCGAAGTGGTAACATCCCTGTTGGAACGCACTTGGTTGTGGGTGATGTCGATGGTGCTGGAGTTTTGCAGACAGATACCGCCAAACCAGAAGTTATTGAAACGGTTGTCGCGCAAAACGATGTTGTTTATGGCGGTGCCGGTGGCATAATCGCTCAAAGCATAATAGCCTCCGTTGGTGGCGTTGCCGCGGAACAGCAGACTGTGGGAATTGCCTTGCAACATTATTGCCGACGCGTTGGTGTTGTTAACCGAAGGTTTAACGGCAATGCTGTCGTTGCGGAAAGAAAGTTTGGAGGAGTTGTTTATCACAAGTGCGTTGGCAAAATCGTCGCCCGTGGCGGCTATGGCAACGCTCTCTATTGTGATGTTGCTTATATTGTCGAGTTTCACCACGTAGTTGTCGGCCGCACTGGTGGCACCATACGAAACAACAACGTCGGAGGCGTTGCCTGTGTGGGATTTAATCAGAATGGGAGTGGTGTCGCTAATTCCTGGTATCTGCGAGAGCAAAATCTGCTCGTTGTAGGTTCCGGGCAGCACTTCGAGTGTTACGCTGTCGCAAATGCCGCAGGTGTTGAGTGCGTTGACTGCCGAGGCGAAATCGGCGAAGTATCCGCCGTTGCCTATTGTGCGCGGTGTCTTGTCGAAACAGAACAGCATGCAGCTTTTCATTGTGTCGTTGGCAGGATAGCCATCGCCGGCACATGTCACCACGGCGTTGATGCAATGGTTGCCGGGACCGAACACATAGTTGCCTACCAACACCTCAACGGTGTCGAGATAATTGGCGGTGCCGCTCCAGTTGAAAGTGTTGGGGGTGCCGCCGTCCACATCCCACTGGATGGTGGCGTTTTGTATCGTCGCCATACCATAGTTTTTCAGTATCAGTTTCACGGGCTGGGATATTCCCGAATTGTTGCCCGCAGGTGCGATGTTGGCCACTCCGAGCAGTGCCACGTCGGTGGAGGGAGCTCCTGTAACATTGACATATATCGGCGCCTGACGGCCTTCGCATCCGTAGGTTACAAAACCGAACTGGATGTCGGGACGGTGGGTGCTGCGTCCTGTTACGGTGGTGACGGTACTCTGGTCGGTGGTGCTGCTTTGCGAGTACATCACCGTGTTATTGGTTGTTGCGGTGTAAGCCACGCTGGCCGAACCAGAAGGCGACAGCACAGTGTAGCACACTTGGATAACGACATTAGAAACGCCGTCCCAGAAATACGGGGCGTTGAGCCGATGCTCTATCCAGCCTTTGCTGGAATTTCTCAGGGTAAGGTTGCTCTGCGAGTAAACCTGCGAAACGGGCTGCCAAGTATTGGAGGTGGTGTATGCCGAAATCGAGGTGGTTCCAAGCGAGAGGGTGTAGTTGCTGAAAGTGGTGTTTCCCGTAAGGGTTCTTACACTGTCGAGATGGAATGCAATGCTGGTGATAGGACGGTTGGTGTAACCCAACGAACGCATCTCCTCAGCGGTAATCAGATATTGCTCTTTGCGGTATTTTATTCCGCTATGGTATGCCGACGGGTAGCCAGCGGCACTGGTGGACTCGTTTCTTCCCAACTGAACCCCTGTAACTACGGTCGAGAGACCGGAGGTGTAGAAAGTGTCCGACTGGTAAAGCACCGGAGTTGTGAAGGTATAGCCTGTGTCGAGGGCGGTGCCATATTTATCGTACCATACCAGAGTGTCGCGCAAGTTGGCCGCACGCACGGTGGCGGTGGTGGCATAGCTTATAGTTTGTAATGTAGGAATAACCACAGGTCTGTCGGGTGTGTAGAGCGACAATACCGAAGTACGGCAAGTGTCGTTGCTGTGGTCGGAGTCTTGCGACAGTCCCTCTACCCAAGCAGTGATGGTCATAGTGCGGTCGGCGGTGTGGTTGCTTAGGTCGGCCAAATTCGAGAACGTGTAACTAACTGTCTGATACGAACCTATGGATACAGGAACCGTTTCGGCGGGATAGGTTGTATTATCCACCTTGAAACGCACCGAAACTCCCGATGCCGCATTGTTGCCGAGGTTGGTGAGGGTGATGGTAACTGGCTCGTCGTAAAGTGCGCAGCCCTCGTTGGGCACCGACACATCGGTAATTCCCACGTTGATAGGCGGAACGCCAGTTACCTGTATATGCACCGACGAACGGTAGCCTTTACAACCGTTGTCGGGAACAAGGGCGATAGAGCTCTCCACCCTGCCCAGCGTCATACGGTTGGAGTTGTTGCATACAACCCATCCGTTTCCGGTGTTGTCCAAAGGATTGGTGCGGCGTATGCCGGCACTGCTGTTGGTCATCGACACATATCCCGAACAGATGCTGGCGGGTATATGCTGGTTTGTCCATGCACTTTGGCCGATTATGTTGTTGATGGCCACAGCATCGATAAGTCCCTCTCCACGACGCTTGTAGAGCAGTCCCAGACGAGTGCTGTACTGTGGCGTTAGTATTGAGCCGAAGTGGCAGGTGACGGAATCGTTCTGCGCTCCCGACGAATACTGCAGAACCACTGCAGAATAGGCGTCGATGGTTATGGACGGGAACACGTACACTTTGTTGTTGAGCAGCGTTGTGCTGCTGACGGTCATAAGGGTGTCGCCGCCGATGTTGACGGGGTAGTTGCCAAGGTTGGAGATTTCCACGGCGAAAGTAGTTGCCGAACTCATCCACGAGGGATAGGGGTTGGTAACACCGTCGCGGTCCTTATAGATCTGCACCTCGGTTATCCTTATTTCGGGTTGTTCATGGAAATGTGCCACGTAGAAAGTGGTGTCGCGGTACAGACGGTCGGTGGTGAATGAGTTGCCTTTGTGGAATGGCTCTGTTCCGACGCTGTCGCTGGCGTACCAATAAACGGAGTCGGAGGAAATCACACGCAATGTCTGACGGCTGGCGTAGGGGAAGGAATGGTTTTGGTTGGGGATTTTCGGCAGCTGGTAAAGAGCAAGCAACGAGGCGTCGAGAGTGTCGTTGGAGTGGTCCACCTCCTGAGCGAAGTTAGTCCAGAAACGGAAATAGAACAACGAGTCGCCACCGTTGCTCTCGGGCGAGAGGTTGGCGGTGTGGGTAAAGGTGTAGTGTATGGTGTCGCTCGGCGGTATGGCACGGTTGATACGTTCGGGGGTTGAGGGTGTCTGGCCTGCCATCTGGAACTGAATTGTGGCGGAGCCTGCTGCCACCTCATCGGTACCGGTGTTGCCCACCACTACTTTGAAATGCTCTGCCGTGGATAATGTGCACGATGTTTCGGGGGCAAGCAGTTCGGTAATCTCGTAGTTGTATGCCAGCGGCGGGAATTCGAATGCTCCCAGACATGGAGGATTGGCACGTGCACCGCCCTCTATGTCGATGGCTGTTTCGGGAATGAACAAGCCCTTGCCTTGCAGGAAACTGTTGTAGGTACGCAAGTCGGCGGGATACGAAGCAAGGAAAACGGGAGCAAGGGTAAGCGATGCAGTGTCGCGGGGAACGTAGTTCTGCCAATCCTGCCAAAGGGTGGCAAGACCGTTGAACTGGTTGAGCATATACGAAACGGCATTGTAGTAGTCGTTGTGGTGTATTACGTAAGTGGTGTCCTGCAAAGGATTGAAATTCAAAGTGTAGTTGCCCGTACCAGTTGTGGATGCGAAAATATTGTTTATGATACGCACTTCGGTGAATCTACCCGTGCCGCCAATGGTTGCGGCGGAGATGTTGGTACGGTTGGGTATGTTGAGGTTTATGGCATTGTAAACGAAACTGAGTTTCTTCACATCGGTAACATCAACCGGTGAGTTGAAAATACCTGTGGTGGCGTTGCTTGCCGACTCAACCATATTGTTGGCGAAGATAGCGTTGTTGGAGTTGTTGCCAACCACACCCGAAATCTTGAGACCGTAAGCTCCGTTGGGGGAGAAAATCCTGTTTCGTGTGAAAAGTACCGAGTCGTAGCAGTAGGCCACCGAGACCACTGCGGCGGAATTGGTCTGGGTACCGTAGAAATAGTTGGAGTCGACGACAGGCGAGTTCTGGTTTTCGAGGCGCAGAGCCACGTTTTTAGGCATGTCGAAATACGAGTAGCGCACCACGTTGCCAGTGGATAGGTGGTTGGTGTCGCGTCCTACCAGCTGCAGAGCCGTGGCGCCGCCGCGGAAATAACATCTGTCGATGGTGAGGTTGCTCATACTGTTGCTGTTAACCAGATATGTAAGGCCGCCTGTGGTGCTGTCGACAAACTGACAACGGGTGAGAGTGCAGTGGTGGCTGTTTTGCGAGAAACGCACCAGTGCCGCAGTAGTGCCTGCCGCACGACGCGAAGTCTCGAAACGTATGCCGTTGAAAGTTACGTATGCCGAGCTGTCCATATTAAGGGCGCAGGCCTGGTCGTTGGGGACACGTATCACCACCGAATTGGTGTCGCCGTTGAGCGGCTGGAATGTGATGGTGCTCGATGCCGACACGCCCGCAACGGGTGGCAATACCATCTGCTGGTTGTAGATGCCCGGGGCAATATTCACCGTAAGGTTGCCGTTTACACCGCAACGCAGCAGGGCTTCGAGAAATTCGTCGATGGTGTTGTAGTCGGGGCTGGTGCCGCCAATCTGCCGTGTGCCGGCCATAGGGCCGTCGCAGGCTATAAAGGTTGCGGAGGCAGTGTCGTTGTACGGCTCATGGTCGCGGAAACGCTGTCCAGCAACGGTCATAGAGTCGGAAGTCCAAGCGATGATGTGCTTGAAACCTTTGGTAAACACCTCGCTGCTGGTAACTGTTACCGAGGCGGAAGAAAGTCCTGCAATGGTTCCCGTCCAGTTGAAGCTCTGCACAGGGTTGTTGTCCACCTTGAAATAGATGGTTGTCCCGTTGACGGGATTTGTGCCGTAGTTGCGTAGTTTAACCACTATGGGAGTCTGTGTGTTGGCCGATGTTACCTGCGACGGCGATATGATGGAGTCGATGCCGAGGTCGAGTTTCAGAGGCAGGTTTTCCACCATGGTGAAACGCAGGTTGGGCCTTTCATTGCTGGAGTTGCCCACCGTTGTTACCGACGACAGGCTGCAGCCGTGCAACCCGCTCGAACCGTTGATAGTGAGATAAAGCGAGTTTTTGTCCAATGCGGTGGGGAACATCTTGACACCAGTAGCCGTTACGTCCGCCGTGTTGTCGTAGCACATTGCTATAAGCAGGTCCTGCCCGGCATAGTAGAACGAGTCGATGTTTATCTCGCCCCAGCGGTTGGTGCGGTATTCGGTGGTTATGTTGCCACTGAACACGGTGGTCATATCGCCGGTGTAGAATTCGTTCGAGGACGAGGTGGTATGTGATGTGTCGATGTTGAGCATCTTAATTGTCAGTCCTGCGATGTTGGTATTGCCTCCCGATGCCGGCTGGTAGGCCAGTTTGGTGATGGTGCCGTAGGTGTAGCCTGCCTCCAGCATAGTGGCCCGGTCGTACACATATTCTATCTGCGCGTCGGCCTTGTTGGGGAACGGGTGGTCGGTGGACGAAGTCGTTGTTCCGGAGTAGAGCGGCGTTTCGTTGGCCACACCTCGAACACAGCGGTAATAAGCAAATGCGGCTTCGTTTGTGGGGTAGGTTATATAGTTCTGGTTGGTCGAAGAATCCTTGGCCATTATGCGGTAGCTAACCACCGTGTCGTAGCCGCAGAAGGGAATAAAACCATAGTATTCCGAGGCAGTGCCGGCAATTTTGTGCATTTTGGTACGGTACTCCTGCGAGTGCCCGAGTTTGTAAACGATGTAAATCGAATCGCTGTTCATACCTTGAAGAGCGGTGGTAGTGATATCGGCTACAAGACGCATGTCGCGACTGTAGGGTATATCCATCAGGTTGGGATACGAGAGCATCTTGAGCGAAGGTGTCGTCATCGACGAGGCACTGGCTTTCACCATAACATTGTCGATATACCATCCGTCGAATTTCTCCACCGACCCATTACGGAGCTGGGGCAGACGGAAACGTATTATCAGCTTGCGGTTTTGCTGCGAAACGCCTTGGAACAGACCGCTAAGCTTGAACCTCTCCTTTTTCCACCAAGTGTTTGTAGGCGTGGTGTTCTGCAATGCGTCCCACGTTGAGGAATAAGCCATGTCGGAGAAGAATCCGTTGAGGCTGAAGTCGTTGGACCCCCCACCCCAATCCATGTCGTAATACGAACCCGAAAGTTGTGTCCAGGTAGTCTGCGAGGCAAACTTCACCTCTATCATGCCTCCCGAAGGCGGATTCAAAC
This sequence comes from Bacteroidales bacterium, assembly GCA_017443265.1. GTDB lineage: Bacteria > Bacteroidota > Bacteroidia > Bacteroidales > P3 > UBA1219. Next base: position 32,586 of record JAFSOU010000100.1, read on the forward strand.
ACGACTGAGCACGGACTTTGCAGATATGCATAAATTCGAGAGTAGCATACATCTGCACCGGCATATCGGTAAAGTCGATAGTGTCGAGGTACAATATGGCTTCATCGTTGACACTTTGGTCGAGATGTATTGAGCGTTGGCCGCCCGAGAAAAGTGCGGTGTCGGTGCTTACAAGTCCCGAACTTGAAAATCCTGCGGTGTCGGAGGTCTCGAAACTCTGTGAGTATCGGGTAAAAATCTGAGATTTTGCGGGAATGTATAAAAACATACCCACCACGGCTATCAAAAATGCACGCTTTTTCATATATGAATGCAGTTTTATCTTTCTATTTTACAATATTTTACCTCTATCGCCAAAAGATATTTGCAGCATCTTCCGACAACAGAGAAATAACTTGCAAAGATAAGTTTTTTTTCGCAATTATGCAAATTATGTGCGGTTTTCATTTTTTTTTGCCCTAAGGATATATTTTTTTCGATGTTTTCTTTTGGCTTGTTTGACGGTTTGCCGCTGTCGGAAAAAAAACGTACTTTTGCAACTGTAATTTTGAAACGAAACAATAGTTATGAAACAGTGGATTAAGAAGTTACTCAATCGTTGGACCTCGACGAGCCTCATCATACGCATACTGTGCGGACTTGTGGTGGGTGCCGTTTTGGGACTGCTGGTGCCTTCGTGGACGGGCATCGGGATACTTGGCAAGATGTTCGTGAGCGCGCTGAAAGGCATTGCCCCCGTGCTGGTGGCCGTGCTGGTGGTGTCGTCCATAGCCAAGGCGGGCAAAGGGCTGGGACTGCGTTACCGTGCGCTGGTAACAATTTATATGCTAAGCACTTTCATCGCCGCCGTGTGCGCCGTGGTTGGGAGTTTCCTTTTCCCGGTAACGCTGGAGCTTTCCGAAACAGCAAATGTGGAGGCGTCGGCGGGCTCGCTGGCCGAGGTGTTTTCCAACCTGCTTACAAGCATGGTGGCCAACCCAGTGGCGGCTGTGGCCAACGCCAACTACATTGCCATACTTTTCTGGTCCATAATACTCGGCATCTCGCTGAAAACCTTGGCTAGCAAAGCCACCATCAACGTGGTGCACGACCTTTCGGATGTAGTCACCCGCGTGGTGAAATGGGTTATACAGTTCGCACCTTTCGGCATATTGGGACTGGTGTTCACCACCGTGTCGGAAAACGGTATGGCGGTGTTCTCCACCTACGGACACCTGCTGCTGCTGCTTATGGGCTGTATGTTGGCCAACGCCTTGATTTTCAATCCGCTTATCTCGTTCGTAATGCTACGCAAAAATCCTTACCCTTTGCTGTTTACCTGCTTGAAAGAGAGCGGTTTGCAGGCGTTTTTCACACGCTCGTCGGCGGCCAACATACCAATCAATATGTCGCTGTGCAAGAAACTGGGCTTGGAGGAGGAGTTCTACTCGGTGAGCATACCGCTGGGCGCCACCATCAACATGGACGGGGCTGCTGTTACCATCACCGTCTTTTCTCTTGCCGTGGCCAACACTCTGGGCATCGAAGTTAGTTTTGCCTCGGCCTTGTTCCTTGGCGTGATAGCCACGCTTGGAGCCTGCGGCGCGTCGGGCGTGGCGGGCGGCTCGCTGCTGCTTATACCCATGGCCTGCTCGTTTTTCGGAATCCCCAGCGACGTGGCCATGCAAGCCGTGGCGGTGGGATTTATAGTTGGCGTGGTACAGGACTCCGTGGAGACGGCCCTCAACTCGAGCGGCGACATTTTCTTCACCGCCACCGCCGAATACTACGACCGGAAGAAACGAGGGATGGAGGGAGAGTTGAAAGTTGAAAGTTGAAAGTTGAA
>JAFSOU010000101.1 GCA_017443265.1 Bacteroidales bacterium
CCGAATGGATACCCACAGCCTTCACGCCGGGACGCGACATCAACCGCACCTTCGGACTGCAGAACAACATCAAGGCGCAGGATTTCACAATGACAATATACAACCGCTGGGGACTGAAAGTGTTCGAAACCAACGACCAGAACGACCACTGGGACGGCACCTACAAAGGCAAGGAATGCTCACCCGGAAGCTACGTGTGGATAATAACCTACCGACAGTTCGACGGCACCGACATGGTGAAGAAAAAAGGCACCGTGATGCTGTTGGAATAAAAAACAAAAAAAAGAATATGACATACGGCGACAAAAAAATGTCGCCGTTTTTTATTTCTTCCAATCCTCTATATCCATCTCCTCGCCATGCAGGATGTTAAGATAGTTCTCATATCTGAAATCGGATATAAGTCCTTGCTCTACAGCCTGTTTTACGGCACAGCCCGGTTCATGCTCGTGGGTACAGTTGGCAAAACGGCAATCGTGAAGCACCTCCCTCATTTCGGGAAAGAAATGCGACACCTCCTCTTTTGTAAAATCAACCATTCCGAACTCCTTGATGCCTGGAGTGTCGATAATAAAACCCGTTCCAAAAGGGAATAATTCGGCAAAAGTGGTGGTATGTTTCCCTTTCATGTTGAACAACGACACATCGCCAACCTTCAGTCCCAATCCAGGCTGCAAGGCATTGAGCAGTGCCGACTTGCCCACCCCCGAATGGCCGGCAAACAATGTAGTTTTGCCCTCCAGAAGCGTTTTCAAAGAGCCGAGGTTGGTCCCTTTGGCTGCCGAAACGCCGATGCAAGTGTACCCTGCCTTTTGGTAAACCTCGAACAGACTATCCTGATACTCCTGCAACTCGTCGTCGTACAAGTCGGTCTTGTTGAAAACCAACACACAAGGCACGTGATAGGCTTCGGCGGTAACCAAAAAACGGTCGATAAAACCAGTGGAAGTGCGTGGAAATCCAATAGTTGCCACCAAACATGCCTGGTCGAGGTTGGCGGCTATGATGTGCGTCTGTTTCGACAGCTTGGTGGAACGGCGTATGATGCAGTTGCGACGTTCTTCCACTGCGGTAATAAGTCCTGTCCCGTCGGTGGACTGAAGTTCGAATTCTACAAAGTCGCCCACAGCAATGGGGTTGGTGCTTTTTATGCCTTTGATTCGAAAATTGCCCCGCAGACGACAGTCGATAACTTCGGCGCTGGCAGTCCGCACTTTATACCATTTTCCTGTTGTTTTTACGACAAGGCCCTTATTCATAGTAATTTAGTTGTAGTAAAGCCTGCTAAAACTGTCGGGCAAAAGAATCTCGTTGGCGGCTTCGAGCACCTGCAACGGGCTAATGCTGTCAATCTCGGCCGAAATCTCCTCTATGGTGTCCACATGGTCGTAAACAAGGTAACTCTTGCCTATCGACTGCATCTCGTTGAGAGACTGATCGTTGTTGATAGCCATCTGCCCTATCAGCTGCATTTTGGCCAAATGTAGCTGCGTGGTGCCGAGAGTCGTTTTACGAAGCTTTTCCAACTCCCTAAAAACCAACTCTATAATCTTTTCCTTGAAATCCGGATGGGTGGCCATATAGATATAAAAGATGCCAGTGTCGCTGAAAAGGGAGTACTGTGTTTCAATATTGTAGCACAAACCATATTTCTCTCGTATTGCCACATTGAGTCGCGAGTTCATTGCCGGGCCGCCCAAAATGTTGTTTATCAGGGTGAAGACAATCCTTTTCTCGTCGAAACTGCTGTATGCCGGACAGCCGAGCAGTGCGTGCACCTGATGTCCGTGCTTGTTGCGCGATACCACGAAAGTGTTGGTGGCGGAAACAGCCTCGCGTCTGTTCGACGACACTGTGGCCTCCTGCAAGCCGAAATATTTTTCGCACAAGTTTATCACCTTACCAAAATCCACATTCCCCACAATGGAGATGACCATTTTGTCTGTGGTGTAGTTTTTTTTCATAAAAGTGTGCAGCGAGGCCGAATTGTACTTGCGTATATTTCGTGGAGTGCCTAGTATGTTGTGGGCAAGACTGTGTTTGCCGAAGTATAGTTCTTCGAAATCGTCGAAAATAAGTTCCGACGGGGTGTCCTTGTAGGAGTTTATCTCGTCGATAATCACTTCCGACTCCTTCACCAGTTCCTTTGCAGGGAAAGTGGAGTGGAAAAGCACATCGGCAAAAAGCTCCATACAACGCTCCAGATATTGTGTTAGCGCCGAAGCATAGATGCAGGTCTCCTCCTTGGTGGTATAGGCGTTGAGTTCGCCGCCCACGCCGTCGATACGGTTGAGTATATGGAAAGCTTTGCGTTTTTCGGTGCCTTTGAAAATGGCATGTTCGATGAAATGCGCCAGTCCCTCCTCGTTTTTAGTTTCGTCGCGCGAGCCCACATTGATATAAACCCCGCTATGCACCACAGGCGAATAGTTGCGGCGGAAAACAATGCGTATCCCGTTTTTCAATCGATGGTACTGATAGTTCTCGGAGTTCACGTGCTGTGGGTTTATTGTATCACACCTTCGGCAAAGGTGAGGTTGCAACGGAATAGCTCTTCCAATTTTTTGTCCTTGGGCATAAGATATGTATGCAACCCCAACGATTTGGCAGTCTGTATGTTGGCAGGATTATCGTCGATAAAAACCGTTTCGTCGGGGTTAAGGCCGTTTTCGTCGATAATCAGCTGGAAACCGTCGGGTTTTGGCTTGCGGGTATGCATCAGCTGCGAGAAATAAGCCTTGCAGAACGACACTTCGAATGGGTTGAAACCATATTTCTGAGTCTCCTCGGCCATAAAACGGTCGTAGTTTATCTGGTTGGTGTTGCTAAAAAGGAAGGTGTTGAACTTGATACGCAGTCCGCCGAGCAGCTGCCAACGGATTTTTGGTATCTCTATCAGTATGGCGTTCCATGAATCGTCGATTTGTGTGTCGGTGAGCGGTATTGGTGATATGCTACGGATATAGTCGCGAAACTCTGCAGGTGTTATCAAGCCTTCCTCAAACTGGTCGATCATGGGTGTCTGCGACATCTTGGTGTAGTATTGCTCAAAATCCTGGAGTCCGTATGTGCGGAAACGGTCGGCAATATTTTCGTATCTAATGTCGTATATTACGCCACCCAAGTCGAATATTATATTTTTGATTTCCATACATTTACCTATGAATTACACAAAAAAATATTTTGGTTTTGGAGTTGCAAAAATACTCATTTTTTGCCGAAAAAGCAAATACTCATCCCGCTATTGCCTTGCCCATGGCACTACTGGTTGAATTTGTCGAGAACCATCTGGGCGTAGGTCTTGGAGACAGGAAGGTCGGAGATGTCCTTGTCGTCGAGTTCGATAAAGAGTCCTGTTTTTTCTTTTTTTAGCACTTTCACTTTCTTGAAATTGACGATATAGGAGCGGTGGCAGCGCACAAGGTCGGCGGAGAAATCCATCGTTTCGATGTTTTTCAACGAGTTGCGAAGTATGAATTTTGTTATCCTGTCCTTATTTTGATAGCAGATATTCACATAGTTGTCGGCCGCCTCGATGTAATATAGGTTTTCGATGTTCACCGACAGTTTAAGATTGCCTTTGTCGTCGTTGAAAAGCAGTTGCGGATTCTTATCGTCGGTTTCGGCGGTGATGCCATGCCGTTTGCGGAAACGCTCTATATACAAATCCTTGGCCATAAGCTCGAAATACATTGTGGAGATGATGTAAGGCACTGTGAGTATCGACACGCAGTATGTAAGGGTGTCGCCGATAATGCCGAAATAACCTATCTTACAGTTATACACGACCTTGCCCACAAGCCATGCGTACAGATTGCAGAACATAGCAATGGCTATTATTTCCACCACCACCCATGCCACATAAGTGCCGTACCTGACAGGCTCGCGCTTTACGCAGACAAAATGCAGTATCATCCTACTGATAAGCAGTACAACAAGTCCGATGGCAGAAACTATGGCCGTGTGTGCGGCAAACACCTCTTTGGTTTTTATAGCTTCAAATTTACCCGATCCGTAGGGCGAGAAGATAAGTATAAAAGTAAAGGCAAATACAACCACAAACGCTATGAATAGCAGACTGTTAGTTATCTTGGTAAGATTTATTGGTATCCTTTTTCTCATATAATAATGAATATTGCCCACATAAAACGTTTTTTAGTCCCAAAAATTGCATTTTAAACATATTTTTTTTGTGGGGTGAAATTTTTGGAACAAAAAACGCGATATTTTCACCCCATATTTTGAATTTTTACCCCGTATTTCGACTTTTTACGTATTGAGACAGACTTAAATACCATATTTTTCACCACAGCAATCTTTCTTGGTATCTTTGCAACGCAAAAAAAATAATTTTGCGCAAAAACATAATGATTTATATAAAAACACACATACGGAACTTATCAATTTCACACACTTCTTTTTTGCAGTGTGCGAAAAAATGTGTATTTTTGCAAAATAACAACAAAACAACAGCCCAATGATAAGTTTCGAAAACATAAACAAGCCCGATTGGAGATATAATCTCCTTTACTCGTATGTGCACCTGATGCACAACTATATCTATTACCGCAAATATTACATACTTAACCGCGAGCGGATTCCCAAAGGCAAACCCGTGGTGGCTATAAGCAACCACCAGAACGGCCTTACCGACGCCCTCGGCATTCTCTTCGGATTCAGCAAGGACGGCCGGCATCCTGTATTTATAGCCCGTGCCGACATTTTTAAACGCGAGATTGCCGCCAAAGCATTGCGATTTCTGAACATCATGCCCGCATTCAGGGCTATGGACGTAGGCACCGCCGGCGTGGGCGAAAACGAGGCGATATTCAACCGCTCGGCCCAGGTGCTGACAGAAAACGGCGTAATAGCCCTTTTCCCGGAGGCAGGACACCAGAACTGCCACACCCTCGGCACTTTCAAAAAAGGATTCGCACGAATAGCCTTCAGAGCCGCCGAGATGATGGACTTTAAAGAGCCTGTGTACATACAGCCGATGTCCAACCACTACGACAACTATTTCTCCGTTCAGGGCCGACTGGTTATAACTTTCGGCGAACCGTTCGAATTCACCGACCTCTACGAGCTGTACAAAACACAGCCGCACCGCGCCGAGAAACTGCTCGCCGACCGCGCCCGCGTCGTTGTGGACGAACTAATGCTCAACATCAAAGACTTGGAGCATTACGAAGAATACGAGATGCTCTGCTCCATATACGGACGCGAATTGCTTAAAGACGAAGGCAAGAAATGGAGCTACTTCCCCAACCAACTGCACGCCAGCCAAAAGGTTGTAAAAATGCTCGACAACTGCCGCGAAAACGACCCCGACACTTTCGACGACATAATGAAAATCACCCACCGCTACTGTCACTCGTTGGATAAGATGCACCTCCGCGACTGGGTTTTCGCACAAAAGCTTTCTACTCCAGGATTCCTGCTGCGTCTGCTGCTGTGCATAATACTAACGCCGATAGTTATAGCCTGCTGGGCTATAAACATAGTGCCTTTCAGCATGTCGTCGTTTATCACACGGAAAATAAAGGATTATATGCTCCACTCGTCGTTCCATTTCGCAGTGGGATTTCTGGTGGCATACCCGCTGTGGTTTATCATTTCCGGCATTGTGCTCGGTGCCGTGACCGGGATATGGTGGCTGCTGCCAATATATATGGTAGTGCTGCCGCTGTCGCTGCTCGTATATCTGCGCAGCAAAGTGATGATTAAAAAGGTGTACAACCGCGTGCGCCGTTTCAGGCTGTGGTTTCGTGGCAACCGCTACTACGCCGAGGCCGTGGAGACACGCCAGAATATCATCAAAAAATTCTCACTTATCAGAAAATAGTTTTTTTATGAATATTGCGTAAAATGGTGGAGGAGAAATTCTCCACCATTTTTTTCTTCAGTGTTGCGATGAGGTAATGCAACCTGACAAGTGGGCAAAAACGATGTGAGATAATGCGGAATTGTTAGTTGGTTGGAGAGTTTTCGGTTTCGGAGTTGGGAGAGAAGATATCTTATTATATTGTCAGATAATTGATTAGCTCCACTAAAGCACTTTTTTTTCTCAAAATTATTCAAATTAAATTATTTATTTTGAATAATACAAAATGAATAATTTTGTATTATATTGATATTTAGCGAAATAGAGATGGTAATAACCGTGTGAAATCCCACTTTTTTTTGTGAAAAAACGACCTTTTTTGCCATGTTTTGTTTCTTCCGAAATCTCCTTTTTGTGAGACTTTGGTTTTAGCGACAAAAAAAAATTTTTGGCAAAACCAATTATTTGTCGTAACTTTGCAGGCGATTTCAATGGAAATCACGAAGCGTTATGCTCGTTCTTGTAATCGGAAATGTGAGATGATTCCAGATTATAATGCAAGACGGTATAATAGTTCGCGCATTTTTGCGTGGGCTGTTATTTCACATCTTCATTATAAGGTGAATCTCACAAACTCCGATTAATGGATGCGGTTTACGGTGCCACGCTTCTTTTTTATACAATCCGCTCAATCCGGCACTGTTAGAGCAATAAAAGTTGCGCCCGGCACGAATTAGGGTTACAATTATGGAAGGAATGTATGTTGATTTGAACGCATTGAGGATAACCTTGGATTCCTCTGTAAAACACATTTCAAAAACAGCATGTATGGCATTATCGGGTTCCATTGAAAATGGTCTTTTGCTTTCACGCAACCCCGATGCTACAATCGTTATATACAACGATAGAATCGATTTTGGTAAATGTTTGGAACCAGAACTCGCTACGGTTTCTGGACGCTTAGGATTCATACCTAATTTCTTTAAAGAGTACGGGAATATTGTATATCGTTTTGGGTCAAATTTAAAGTGTTCATTTTTTGGAAAAACCATAGATTATACCGGAATGTTTCCACCGACTTCTCCTGACAATTACGACATCTATCAACTTTTATATCCGAAATTTGCATGATTAAACTAGAAAAAACTTTAGGCGTTCGTGGCGTAGCAAACGACATAACTATTTTTAGAATTCAGGAAATAATAGCAATAGAGAAAGAAAGGATGGGATTTGTTGGGAAGGTGGTTATTGACACTGAAAAAATATCCTTTTATAAGTTTGGTTTAAAGTTAGGAATATGTAGGTTCGCTCCGAATGGTTTGGTTGTGAATGAGGAAGGAATAGTAAGGCACGCTGGTATAGATGTACCGGTTATTTATGACAAGGAATTACTAAGGGGCTTATATACATTGTTTGGAAAATCCTGTCCGTTATAGAATGCCACATTAAGTTGAAAAAACGACTCTAACTCCCCGCTCCTTCCATCAAGCGGGGAGTTTTTTAGGTTTTAGCGAGCGTTCCGATTACCATAAACGTGCGGAATCTCACTTTTTTTTCGACTTTTCGCTGGTTTACGGTAATCAAAAAAACGAAAATGTTGTTATATTTTCTGAGATTAGGTATAAAAATAGAATTACAGAAAAATAAAACACTGTTTTATGCTTTAATTTTTCTGAAACCACTCTGCTGGCTTAATATCTTTTTCGTGCTTTTCGTTGTTCATATTCTCGGATAAGTTGTATTACGAAAAAAGTCGTTACGAAAAATTTCGTAGTAAAGAAATCCCTTTGTAAATAGGGAATTGAGAGGGGTAAGAAAAGAATAAAGAAAGGTTTTAGTGCCAAAAAAATAAAAAGCACATCTGAAGCACTATCGGTTATGACAATTTGTGGCATATTTGTTTTTTTTGAACACACTGATTTTCGGCATGTTGCAAAGTAAGTACAAAATTATTTCTTCGGTATTAAAAAAAATGTGTATATTTGCAAAATCAATTACGGAAAAAGTCGTTACGAAAAAATACGTAATATGGAAAATCCTTTCAAATTCGGCACTATAGTGGAGGAAGAGTACTTCACCGACAGGGTGAATGAGGTAGCTTATATCACCCAGTTTATCAATAGTGCAAATCATCTGATACTAATCAGTCCGCGACGTTTCGGCAAAAGCAGCGTGGTGGCCAAGGCCGTGAAACAGAGTGGCCGCAAGCATATCACGATAAACCTGCAGCAGGTAACGTCGGTTTCCGACCTTTCGTCCAAACTGCTGAAAGAGTTTTTCAAAGTGCATCCCGTTGAACGGGTTCGCCATTTGATAACCCATTTCCGCATAATACCCACAATTTCCTCAAATCCCGTTAGCGGAGCTATGGAGGTGTCGTTCCAGCCAGGTGTGAATGAAATCACACTGCTCGAAGATGTTCTTGCTCTTATAGAAAAAGCCCATTCGGAGAACGACAGGATGATTGTGGTGCTTGACGAATTTCAGGAGATTTGCGGTCTTGCAAAGAATCTCGACCGCCAAATGCGATCCATTATGCAACAGCAAAAGCACATCAACTATATCATGCTTGGAAGTCAGGAGAGTATGATGAGCGACATTTTTGAAAACAAAAAGTCGCCATTCTATCATTTCGGTGAACTTATGCGGTTGGGCCGACTGCCCTACGACGATTTTCACCGATACCTGTCGGAACGACTGGCAGAACAGTTCCCCGACAGTAATAACCAACTGGCCGACCGCATTTTGCAGTACACCTCTTGTCATCCGTATTATTCACAACAGTTGGCGGCAAACGTGTGGCAGGTAGGGGTTTTGCAACCCAACACCGAAGATCCTTTCAAAAGCGCTGTGGAACATATAGTTACCACCCACGGACTAGATTATGAGCGGCTGTGGATGAATTTCAACCGCACAAACAAGTGGATTATGCAACGTTTGGCGGCGGGCAAGCCCCTACAAAACAGCGACTATCGCACAAGCACCGTGTATAGTGCCCTGAAACGGCTTCAGAAAGATGGTTATGTGATTTATACCGACCGCTATGAACTGGAGGATCCGTTTTTCCTTGAATGGATAATGGCTAACAACCATTAAAACAGGCGTTTTGTTTTACACGCATCGGACGTGCATCCCTAATACCTCGCCACGCAGCTGAATTCGGAGTATCCCTCTTTGTTTTCGGGGAAGACGATTTTCTTGGCTTTTTTCGGATTGTGCGGGCGTGCCCCTTGCCATAGACGTGCGGAATCTCATTTTTTTTTCGACTTTCCGCTGGTTTACGGTAATCAAAAAAACGAAAATGTTGTTATATTTTCTGAGATTAGGCATAAAAATAGAATTACAGAAAAATAAAACACTGTTTTATGCTTTTATTTTTCTGAAACCACTCTGCTGGCTTAATATCTTTTTCGTGCTTTTCGAAAAAAGTCGTTACGCAATTATTCGAAACAAAGGAATGGCTTTGTAGATAGTGGTTTACCGCACAAAAGAGTAAAAATCTGCCAAAATGTCACTCCGCAGCCGCTGGAACGGGTTTTGCATATCCTTTTTCCGTAAACAATAAACGAAAAAAACGATATGAAAGGCAATATTAACGTTCAGACGGAGAACATTTTCCCTGTTATAAAGAAATTCCTGTACTCCGACCACGAGATTTTCCTGCGCGAGCTTATCTCCAACGCCACCGACGCCACACAGAAACTGAAAGCCCTCACCTCGATGGGACAGGCACAGGTGGAGCTGGGCGACCTTACCATAGAAGTGAAGATTGACGGCAAAAAGCTGATAATCAGCGACCGAGGCATAGGCATGTCGCAGGAGGAGGTGGAGAAATACATCAACCAGATTGCTTTTTCGGGCGCCGAGGACTTTCTGGAAAAATACAAAAACGTTTCCGAAAACCTTATCGGACATTTCGGGCTGGGTTTCTACTCGGCATTTATGGTGGCCGACAAGGTGGAAATACGCACCAAGTCGTACACCGACGCACCCGCAGTGCAGTGGGTGTGCGACGGCTCGCCCGAGTTCACCATGCAAGAAACCGACAAAGCCGACCGCGGCACCGACATCATACTGCACATCTCCGACGACTGCAAGGAGTTCCTCGAAGAACGACGCATTCTGGAGCTGCTCAACAAATACTGCCGCTTTATGCCCGTGCCCATCCGTTTCGGCGATGAGAGCTACTGGGAGGACTCCGAAACCGAGAAGGACAAGGACGGCAAACCCAAACGCGTGGAGAAAAAGCGTCCCCGCATAATAAACGACACCGAACCGGCGTGGAAAAAGACTCCTGCCAATTTGACAGACGAGGACTACCGCAAGTTCTACCACCAGCTCTACCCCATGAATTTCGAAGACCCTCTGTTCCAGATACATCTGAACGTGGACTACCCCTTCAACCTCACCGGAATACTCTATTTCCCCAAGGTGAAACGCACCGTGGACCCCAAGCAGAACCGCATACAGCTGTACTGCAATCAGGTGTTCGTAACCGACTCGGTGGAAGGTGTTGTGCCCGAATATCTTATGCTACTGCACGGTGTGCTCGACTCGCCCGACATACCCCTCAACGTTAGCCGCTCGTACCTGCAAAGCGACAGCAACGTGAAAAAAATATCGTCGCACATAAGCAAAAAAGTGGCCGACAAACTGGAGGAGCTTTTCAAGAACAACCGCGAGGACTTTGAAAAGAAATGGGACGACATCAAGATTTTCATCGAATACGGCATGCTCAGCGACGAGAAATTCTACGAACGTGCCGAAAAATTCGCGCTTTTCAAAAACACCGACGACAAATATTTCACCTTCGACGAGTACAAAACCCGCATCGAGCCGCTGCAGAAAGACAAGGACAAAGTGCTGGTTTACCTCTACGCCACCAACAAGGAGGAGCAGTACTCCTACATAGCCAAAGCCAAAGAAAAAGGCTACGACGTGCTGGTGTTGGACTCCATTTTGGACAGCCATTTCGTAAACCTGCTCGAACGAAAATTCGAACAGACACGTTTTGTGCGCGTGGACAGCGACGTGGTGGAGAAACTCATCCCCAAGGAGGACTCAATCCCCGAAAAACTCTCCACCGAGGAGAAAGACAAACTGAAACCCATCATCGAGAAAGAGGTTGACACCAAAAAGATAACCGTGCTGCTCGAAAGCCTCGAAGAGAGCGACCAGCCGATGGTCATCACCCAGAACGAGTTTATGCGCCGCTACAAAGAGATGAGCATGATCGGCGGCGGCGGAATGGGATTCTACGGCGAGATGCCCGAGAGCTACAACCTTGTGGTGAACATCAACCACCCGCTGATAGGTCAGATACTGAACACCGACGACGAGGAGAAACAGAAAGAGCTCGTGTGCCAGCTCACCGACCTCGCGCTACTCAGCAACGGCCTACTGAAAGGCGAAGCCCTCAACAAATTCATCGACCGAAGCGTGAAAATCATCCATTGACAATTTTTTTTCATGTTTTGTTTTTTGGCGATTGTGTTTTTCACAATCGCCTTTTTTATTGAAAAAAAAATTTTTGGCTTGGTGACTGCCGTGTTGGAAAACATTTTTTGTTGGTGACAGTACATAAATCCAATTTTTTTGTGTAAATTTGCAAAATGTGCCCATGTATGGTTTTAAATGTACATCGGTGCTAAAAAGGAAAGAAACCATAACAAAATCAAGGTGTTGCAAAACCGAGATTGAGAAAAATGACAAGTGCAATTATGGACGAATATCCGCAAGAATACCAGCAACAAACCACCCCGCCGCAGGCCGACTCGCGTCCGTTACTGCCCAAAGCGGTAACAGGATTGGTTTTGGGAATTTGTTCGCTTGTCAATGGCAGCACACCGCTGTCGGGCCTCGTCTTGGCAATAATAGGTCTTGTAAAATCGAGAGAGGCATTGGAGATTGAAGACGAATACCCCAGTTATTACAAGGGCAGAGAATTGGCAATTGGAGGCAAAATCACCTCGACAGTAGGTCTGATTGTCGGCATTTTCTCTTTCATCTTTTATGCCTTTTATTTTTTCATAATCTTGTATCCCTTTTTAGACCTTGATTGGGAATGGTTGGATTATCTGTTATTGGATAGTGATATATGATTTAATTCGAAAAAACTAATAAAACATATTGAATCATGGAAGATTACACAAACAACGAACTGCCTATGGAACAGCCCCCCATGCCTGTTCAGTCGGAAACACCGCAAAATAATGATTACTATCAGCCTGGCCAAGGCGGAAAGCTGCCCGGCGCGGTGGCATCTATGGTTTTGGGAATTGTGTCACTTGTTGTGAGTTGTAGTTGTATCCCTTTGGCAGGCATTATTGTAGGAGCCTTGGGACTTTCGAAAGCCAAAAAATCTTTCTCCCTCGACGAGCAATATCCCCACTACTACTCCGGCCGCGGTTTTGCCACAACAGGCAAGATAACGTCGCTCGTCGGTTTGCTGCTGGGTATTGCAACCACAATATTCTGGGTGGTGTATATTTTGGGACTTGTGTGGTTGGCAGAAAATGGCCCCGTTTTATAATAAACATCCATTTCCATGAGTTTTTAAACAATTTGTAAATAAATAATTATCAATCTAATAAATTTTTATAAAAATGGAAGATTATATAAAAGACGAACAGCCGATGGAGCAGCAATATGATAACTACCAGCAGCCCGCTCAGGGAGAAACCCTGCCCAACGCTGTGGCGGGTATGGTTTTGGGAATATGCTCGCTGGTTCTAGGCTGCCCCGTTGTGGGACTAATCCTCGCCATCATCGGCCTGTCGAAATCGAAAAGAGCTTTAGCCACCGACGCCCAATACCCTGGCTATTACAAAGGCATAGGCTTCGCCAAAGCTGGCAAAATCACCTCCATAGTAGGAATAGTGATGGGTATTTTTGTCATCATTTTCTTTGTGCTATATGTGGCTTTAATAGCCTATCTGATAAGCGAGGGATATGATGTTGAGGATAGTATATACGATTTGGATATTGATTAGCCATTTGTGTAAAGCTTTTCTACCTTATTCCCTATGCATAACTGCATAGCGTGTCCCACCTGCGGTTTCCAGCGGGCAGTGGTACTTTTTGCCGACGGACAGTGGTGGGAAGCGCTCAAGCAGTTCCCGCCCATGCCCGCACTTGTGGTAACACTGCTGTGGCTGTTGGTGGCTTTGGTGGCAAGGCGTAAAGTGCTGACAAAACCCTTTGCCATTTTGCTCTGGACCGACCTCGCAATGTTGATTTTCAACTGCGTTTACCAGAATATTATAAACTGAGGCTGTTTTATTCCTATTTCTTTACCGCAAGTGCAGCCTGCGGCACAACGAAATCGCTTTCATCATCCAACTACTACTTCGGATTATCGGTCGAAAAAGGCGTGGTTTTGGGCCTTACTATCGAAAAGGCACGGAGCTCTGGAAATATCACTTGTTCGAAATTTTCTTTTGTAACAACGCGGTAGTGCGGCTTGTATTCGGCCTTGAATTGCGGCGAGTGCACCCACACGTATTGGCCTTGGGCAAGGATGCTTTCGATATAAAGCGAGTCCTGACTGAAATTGTCGAGCTGTATGTCGCTGCTTATGATATAATCCACCACCAGCCTCCACTGCGAGCGAAATTCCTCGATAGGCATGTCGCCCTTTGTTTGCGACGACCGCATAAAACAGTCGGCAAGCATTTCTGTGGAAATGCGTGTTTCTTCGGCCCCTATTATGTCGAGGTTTACCCTGACAAATTTGTCCGAAATGCCAAGATACTGCACCGTGGGGAATTTGTTGTCGAAATCCTGTTTCAGTTCTTCTTCGATATAGGCTATGACCTTGGCGGAATCGGTAACAAGGTGTTCCGGTCCGTACACCGCCTGATAAAAACTTTTGTATATGTCCTGCAAAGTGCTTTTTGGAAAAGCGCCGATATTCGACTCCACAAAAGCTTTTATTCTTACAGAGTCGAGGCTTTGCGCCGAAAGCAGTGTCGTTGCAACAAGCGATAGCAGGAAAAACGTCAGGCGTTTCATTATTTCACCAGTTTTTTGTAGCGTATGCGGTGCGGTGCGTCCTCACCGAGACGTTTGCGGCGGTTTTCCTCGTACTCGCTGTAGGTGCCTTCGAAGAAATACACCTGCGAGTCGCCCTCGAAAGCGAGGATATGTGTGCAGATGCGGTCGAGGAACCAGCGGTCGTGGCTGATAACCACGGCACAGCCGGCGAAATTCTCAAGACCTTCCTCCAAGGCGCGCAGGGTGTTGACGTCGATGTCGTTGGTGGGCTCGTCGAGGAGCAGCACGTTGGCTTCACTTTTCAGCGTGAGTGCCAGATGCAGACGGTTTCGCTCGCCGCCCGACAGCACTCCGGCTTTCTTTTGCTGGTCGGTGCCGCCGAAATTGAATTTCGAAAGGTAGGCGCGCGAGTTTACGAGCCTCCCCCCTATCTGCAGCTGTTCGTTGCCTTCGCTCACCACCTCCCACACGCTCTTTTCTGGGTCGATGTTCACGTGCTGCTGGTCCACATAGCCTATCTTCACCGTCTCGCCCACGGTGAAAGTGCCAGTGTCGGGTTTCTCAAGGCCCATGATAAGGCGGAACAGCGTTGTTTTTCCACAGCCGTTGGGGCCTATCACGCCAACAATGCCAGCGGGTGGCAGGTTGAAAGTGAGGTTTTCGTAAAGCAACTTGTCTCCGTAGGCTTTGGAAACGCCCTCCACTTCGAGCACCTTGTTGCCCAGTCGCGGACCGTTGGGGATAAATATTTCGAGGTTGGCCTCTTTCTCTTTGGTATCTTCGCTCATCATACGCTCGTAGGCGGCCAAACGGGCTTTGCCTTTGGCGTGACGCGCCTTAGGTGCCATGCGCACCCATTCCAGTTCGCGTTCCAAGGTCTTGCGACGTTTGCTCTCCTGTTTTTCCTCCATGGCCAGACGTTTGGTTTTTTGGTCGAGCCACGACGAGTAGTTGCCCTGCCAAGGGATACCTTCGCCACGGTCGAGTTCGAGAATCCAGCCAGCCACGTTGTCGAGGAAATAGCGGTCATGGGTTACGGCTATGACGGTGCCTTTGTACTGACGCAGGTGCTGTTCAAGCCAGTCGATGCTTTCGGCGTCGAGGTGGTTGGTGGGCTCGTCGAGAAGCAGAATGTCGGGTTCCTGCAGCAGCAGACGGCACAGAGCCACGCGTCGGCGTTCGCCTCCGGAGAGGTTGCGCACCGGTGCGTCCTCGTCGGGACAGCGCAGGGCGTCCATGGCACGTTCCAGACGGCTGTCGAGCTCCCAAGCGTCGTGCTGGTCGAGCAACTCGGTAACTTCGCCCTGACGCTCGATGAGTTTTGTCATTTCGTCGTCGCTCATGGGTTCGGCAAACTTGAGGTTTATCTCCTCGTATTCTTTCAGCAGGTCCACAGTTTCCTGCACCGCCTCCTGCACTACTTCCTTCACGGTTTTGTTGTCGTCGAGCTTGGGTTCCTGTTCCAGATAGCCCACCGAGTAGCCCGGGGCGAACACCACCTGTCCCTGATAGCTGGTGTCAACCCCCGCTATTATCTTAAGCAGCGATGACTTGCCCGAGCCGTTCAAACCGATGATGCCTATCTTGGCACCGTAGTAGAACGAAAGGTATATGTTTTTAAGCACTTGTTTTTGAGGAGGGTACAGTTTGCCCACACCTACCATCGAGAAGATTATTTTTTTGTCGTCGGCCATAATTATTGTTTTTAGTTGAAAGTGCAAAGATACGATTTTTTTGGGAAATAGGAGGCAGTATTCCGAGGGCTGAGGGCAGATTGTTGTTTGCAGTTTTGAGTTTTGCTGTTAATCTTCAGTTGTTAGGGATTTGTAATCCGCAACGATGAATAAAGGAATTTGAAATCCTCGTACTACATTGTGTAGGATTGCTAAACCGATGCAGCCAGTATTTCAACTTTCAATTCTGGACTTTCAACCATGTCGGTACGCCCCTATGGGCAAAAAAATCATTGTCCCTACTGACAACTGACCACTATCAACCAATTACATCGGGTCCACGTCTGGAATGAAACGCAGGCGGCTGTATTCTTTTTTGTTCAGCAACTGTCCCGCAATCTCGTTGATTTTCCGTTTTGCTTCGCCAAGCGGGAAACCTTTTTCGAGACGTATCATAATGTTTTTTATGAACATATTGCGGACACGCGACACCATCGGGTATTCGGGCCCCACTACGCGTTGTGCGAAAGACTGCCGCAATGCGAACGACAGCTCTGCAGCGGCTTTGTCGAGCACTTTGGCGTCGATATGTTTCAATGTGAGGTAGATAAGTTTGCTATATGGCGGATATCCGAAGATGCGCCGCTCGTTTATCTGATTGTTATACATGGCCTTGTAATCGTTGTGCACCACGTAATCTATCACCTGATGTGTGGGGTTGTAGGTCTGTATAATCACCAATCCCTGTTTTTTGTGCCGTCCAGCGCGGCCGCTCACCTGAGTCATCTGTTGGAAACTGCGTTCGAAAGCTCTGAAATCGGGGAACGAAATCATATTGTCGGCACTCATAATGCCCACCACGCTCACGTTGTCGAAATCCAGACCTTTGGTTATCATCTGTGTGCCTACAAGTATGTCGATGTTGCGGTCTTCGAAACGGTTGATGATGTCCACATACTTGCTTTTGCCGCTGGAAACGGAGTCGAGGTCGAGACGGTCGATACGGGCTTCGGGAAAAACTATGGACAGTTCGTCCTCAATTTTCTCGGTGCCGAAACCTCTCATTTTCAGGTAGGTGTTGTGGCATTGCGGGCATTCGGACGGCACTGGTATGGAATAGCCGCAGTAGTGGCACCGCAGGCTGTTGGTCTGTTTGTGGTAAACAAGCGACACATCGCAATGGGTACAGTTGGGAATCCAGCCGCAGGTGGGACATTCGAGGCGAAGCGAGAAACCACGACGGTTCTGGAAAAGTATCACCTGCTCGTTATTCTTCAGTGCTTCGCCTATAGCATCGAGCAACATTTTGGAGAAAAACGAACGCACGCTGCCTTTGCGGTCGTTCTGCCTCATATCGGCAATGCGTATTTCGGGCATGAGCACGTCGCCGTAGCGTTTGTCCATCTCCACAAGGGTGTATTTGCCCGACTTAGCGTTGAAATATGTCTCAACCGAAGGCGTGGCGGTGCCCAGAACCACCTTGGCGCCACATTTGTGGGCAAGGTATATGGAGGCGTCGCGGGCGTTGTAGCGCGGTGCAGGCTCGTATTGTTTGTACGATGGGTCGTGTTCCTCGTCGATTATCACAAGTCCCAAGTTTTTGAATGGCAAGAACATTGCCGAGCGTGCCCCTATCAGCACCTGATAGCCGCCGTTTTCCGGACAGAGGGTTTTGGTCCACACCTCGGCACGCTCGTTTGGTGAGAATTTGGAGTGGTAAACGCCCACCTTGGTCCCGAAATACTTGCGCAGACGGTTGATAATCTGTGCAGTAAGGGCAATTTCGGGCAACAAGTACAGCACCTGTTTGCCCTGTTTCACCACCTCGTTGATGAGTTTGATGTAAAGTTCGGTCTTTCCACTCGACGTAACTCCGTGTACCAGTGTTATTTGCTTGGATTCGGGGTTGTTTATGTCCATCTTCTCAAAAGCGTTACGTTGTTGTTCCGACAGTTTTATGTTGCTCACGTTCAGAGTCTTGTCCACATCGATAAGACGGCTTTCCTGTTGGTCGTAGGCTGTCAGCACTCCGTTTTTAATAAGGGTTTTCAGTGCCGAGGCGGATAAGTCTTTGTCGCTGGTGAAAAGGCTTTTGCGGATAGGCATTTTGCCAAAGTCGGTCTGTTGGAAGAATTTCAGCATCACCTCGAGTTGTTTGTGAGACGAGGCTTTGCTTTCGAGGCTGTCGAACAGCTCGCGCCCTTTTTCGGGTTCCAGATACTCGGGACTGAGGCGCAGGTAAGTCTCTGTTTTCGGGGTGTAACGCTGTTTCAGCTCCTCGTCCATAATGATGATTTTTTTTTCGATCATCGTCTTGAGGAGAGGCAATATCTTTTTAAAATTCAACGTTTTGGTAATATCCGAAACTTTGGCGGTGCCGTTTGTCGAAAGCAGTTCAAGGATTTTCAACTCGTTTGCCGAGAGGTCGCTTATCTCGCCTGAAAAATCGGGGTGCACCTCGATAAACGACTCGCTTTGAAGACGGTAGGCCGACGGCAGTGCCACAGCCATCACATCGCCCACGCAACACATATAATATTGTGCAATCCACTCCCAAAATTCGAGCTGCAGCTCGGTAACAACCGGCTGAGGGTCGAGTATGCCGAGAATGTATTTCACGTTGGCGTAGTCGGGAGCCTGCTGATGCACTTTGCGGACCACGGCGCTATACACTTTGGAGCCGCCGAACTGCACCACAACGCGCTGTCCCACCATTATGCCGTCGTTATATTCCAACGGCACACGGTAGGTGTAGTATTGTGGCAGATGCAGCGGCAAAACCACATCCACAAAGTATGTAACCAGCTCGCCCATAAAACGTTATTAAAACCCCAATGGGATTTCTACTGCTCGGTGGTTTCCTGTTTCTCGAAAGTGAGCACCACATTCTCGTCCTGGAGCAGTTGCAGTATGCCGTCGGTGATTTGGTATCCGTTCACCTTTCGCAGAGTAGAAAGATACGAGTGCTCTATCTCCATCATCGGCTGAGGGCAGGCCATTTTGGTGGCACCTACCGACTCGATTGCCAGTTTTCCTTTCTGCGGCTCGCTATAGATCCCGAAATAGGAGTTGCAGCCCGAGCATCCGCCCACTTGTCCAGCCTCGGGATTGAATTTTATTGTTACAATACGGTCGTTTTCGCCGTATGCCATTATTTTGGTTTTCAATGTTTTAAGTCTCCACTCGGTATTTACGTCGAGGTTTTCGCCACTTGAGGAGGTGTTTTTGGTACTTTTGCAACAGGTGAGAAAAAGCAGTGCCAAACAGGTCAATGTTATGATTTTTTTCATTTTTCTTTAAAAATAAATTTTATGTTATCAATCTGATTTAAAGAAGGTTATGCCAATATTTCGGAAACAGTGCCATTCCCGAAGCAAGATTGCAAATTTACACAAAAAAAATGAATTTACACAGCCGGTTGATGGATTATCGGTTTTCAGACTTCCAGATTTTCCGATTATCGGAATTTCAGTGGTTAGTTAAGACTTTAAGTTGCAAAATAACAACTAACTATTGGCCCAACACTTTTGACCTTTGACATTTGACCAATAACTTCCTAACTCCGAGTTCCGCTCCCCGAATTAAAAAAAAATCGTACCTTTGCAGTCCGAAAAAAGAGAAAAATATATGTTCCAACGACTGATAAAGTTCTGTGTCAAAGTGGTTCAGCGATATCTGCCCGAGCCTTTCATCTTTGCAGTAATACTTACCATTCTGGCCATTGCATTGGCCATGCCTATATGTCATCAGACGCCCGTTGAGGTGATTGAGCACTGGGGCGGCGGCGTGTGGTCGTTGCTGGCTTTTGCCATGCAGATGGCATTGGTGCTGGTATGCGGCTCCACGTTGGCTGCGGCTCCCGTGGTGAAAAAAGGCATACGTTTTCTTGCCTCGCTGCCCAAGACTCCCGCAGGGGCTATCGCCCTTGTGTCGAGTGTTTCGGCGGTGGCATGCTGGATAAACTGGGGTTTCGGTCTTATAGTGGGCGTCATCTTTGCCAAGGACATCGCCCGTTCCTTACGCGGTGTGGACTACCGTCTGCTCATAGCCTCGGCCTACAGCGGTTTTGTGGTGTGGCACGCCGGGCTATCGGGTTCCATACCCCTCACCATGGCCACTCCCGGCACCGCCCTCAAGGAGGCGACAAGCGGCATCCTTACCGATCCTGTGCCTATCTCACACACCATCCTCGACCCACACAACCTAGCGATGGTGGTGCTGGTGATAATCGCCCTTACGGTGGTGAACACCCTTATGCATCCCAAAGGCGAAAATGTGGTAAGCGTTGACCCGCAGCTACTTGCCGACGACGAACCTTACACAAAACCCGCCACCGACACCCCTGCCGAAAAACTGGAACACAGCCCCTTACTAAGCTATCTGGTTGCCGCGCTGGGACTTACCTATCTCGTCATTCACCTGTTTGTGCGTGGCGGCACACTCGACCTCAACTCGGTGATAATGCTGTTTCTGTTTGTTGGAATAATACTTCATAAAACGCCCATGGCATACGTGAAAGCCTTCGGCAACGCCTCGAAAGGTGCGGCGGGGATACTGCTGCAATTCCCTTTCTACGCCGGAATAATGGGTATCATCACTGGCGTGGGCGAGTCGGGCATCTGCCTTGGCACGGTGATAAGCAACGCCTGCATCTCCATCTCAAACCCGCACACCTATCCCCTGCTCACTTTCCTCTGCGCAGCGGTGCTTAATATGTTTGTGCCGTCGGGCGGAGGGCACTGGGCCATTCAGGCACCCATAATGTTCGCCGCCGGTGCCGACCTAGGCGTGGACCCCGGACTTACCGGCACGGCAATAGCCTGGGGCGACGCTTGGACCAACCTTATACAGCCTTTCTGGGCCATCCCCGCTTTGGCCATAGCCAAACTCAACGCCAAGGACATTATGGGATACTGCATCATAGATTTGCTCGTTACGGGTGTCATCATCTGTGGCGGATTGCTTATCTGGTCGTTCTGAAATAAAAATATTATGAACTGGATAATACTGATAATAGCTGGTTTCTGCGAATGCGGTTTCACTTTCTGCCTGGGCAAGGCCAAGCTGGCTTCGGGCTGGGAGCAGGCGTGGTGGTATGTGGGATTCGGCATTATATCGCTGCTGAGCATGTACCTGCTGGCACGTGCCACGCAAGGCGCACAGGCCATCCCCGTGGGTACAGCCTACCCCGTGTGGACAGGCATTGGAGCCGTGGGCACGGTGCTTATCGGCATACTGGTGTTCCACGAACCCGCTACATTTTGGCGCATATTCTTTATTTTCACCCTAATAGCTTCGATAATAGGACTGAAATTGGTGTGATTGTAAATTTGAAGTTTGGTAAATATTGCAAACTTTTCAAAATCGCAATTCCATCTCCAAAAACCGACATTTCTCCGTTCGGAAACTCCATTTTTCAATCGAGTTTTCGTCCTTTTCTTCCCAAATTGTATTTTTAATACGATATATCCTTTTTACAATCAACAATTTATATTTTAACATTCAAAAATATTGAAAACTATTTTGCCGTTTCGGGTTTTCTTTGTATCTTTGCACTCCAAAAAAAAGTAGAAAAGTGAGCGAAAACAACGACGCACTGAAACGGAAAATCGCCGAAAAGGCTACCGACCTCTTTGTAAGCAAAGGTGTAAAAAAAGTTAAGATGGACACCATTGCCAGAGAGCTTGGCATGTCGAAACGCACCCTGTACGAGAACTATCCCAGCAAGGAGGTTCTTATAGAGGAGTGTCTGCTGCTGCTCACCGAGACGCTGAACCACACCATAGAGTCGGTGCTCGACTACGAGCAGGATGCGACAAAAATTATGGCGGCAATACGCAAGACCTGCAGCTCAAAAAACAACATTTTCAGGATAAACCACATTTTCAGCGAAGAGCTTTACCAAAACTTCCCCGACCTTTTCGAGAAACACACCGCCAAATACAAGAAAGAGCATATCAAATACCTGCGCGAATTTCTGAGCCGCGCCGCTGCCGACGGATACGTAAAACCCAATGTCGATGTGAATTTCGCCGCCGGTTTCATGGTGGAGATTTTCGACCACATCATCTTCGACCGCCTGCATGTAGAAGGCTTCGGCAGAGGCGACACGATGAAAAATTTCTGGGCCATAATCTTCGGCGGGATAATGATGGACTCTTTCTGGCAGAAATGCGACGACGACAAAAACAAAGAAACATAATTGATTTTGAACACGGATGACACGAATATAACGGATTGAATTTAATATATCATGCAAGCATGATTACGGATAACACGAATTATTAGATACCATATAAATAAAGTATATACAACAACAATGACACGAAAGAAAACCCTTACAGCACTGATACTGCTTGCCGCAATGGCAGGAGCCCTGCACGCACAGGACAGCGTGCTTGTGCTTTCGGTGAAAGACGCCGAGCAGTACGCCTTGGAACACAACAAGGAGCTGCAGAACGCCTCGCTCGAAGTGCGCAAAGCCGAGGCAGTGAAATGGCAGACACTGGGAACAATGCTACCGCAGGTGAAAGCCGGTTTCGACTACCAGAACATGTGCGGCTACGAAATGGAAATGAGAATGGGACCTGCCGGCATCACCATCCCCATGAACCCCTACGGAACGCTGTCCGTAACGGCATCGGTGGCACTTACCGGTGCACAGATTGTGGGGACAATAATGGGCAACCTGTCGAAAGAGATGGCCGACATATCGCTAAAACAGACCGAACAAAGCACACGCAAAAACGTGCATTCGGTATATCTCTCCATTCTGGTGATGGAAAAGACCCTGGCCCTGCTCGACTCCAGCCTCAACAACCTCGAGAGTCTCCAAAAAACAGCCCAAAACGCCGTCAACGCAGGAGCTTCGGAGCAGGTGGACGCCGACCAGATAGCCATTCAGGTGAACTCCATGAAAAACAACATAAACTCCACCAAACGCTCCACCGAACTGCTATACAACTCATTGATACTGCAACTCGGCGCCAAGCCCGGAACGAAACTCAAACTCACCGGTACACTCGACAACATCCTCGACATGGAACACACAAAAAGTTTGATGAACGAAGAATTCGACATCAACCGCAACTACAACTACCAGCTGCTCAAGAAATCTGAAGAGCTCTCGCAAAAACAGGTGCTGATGGCGTGGATGAACTACCTGCCCACCCTCAGCGCTTACTACCAGTATTCGAGCAAGACCTATTTCGGTAAAGACGAAGGCATGAACATGACACCGCCAAATGTGGTAGGTGCTTCGATAAGCGTGCCCATCTTCAGCAGCGGAGTGAACGCCGCCAAAGTGCGCGAAGCCAAGATAAACTACCGAGAGACCAAAAACACCGTACAACGTACCGAGGACGCCCTGATGGTTCAGGAACGCCAGTTGCGGTACAACCTTGTTTCGGCCTACGAAAACTACCAGAACCAAAACGACAACATCGAAGTGTCGCAACGCGTTTTCAACAACATCCTTAACAAATACAAAGTGGGCATGGCCTCCAGCCTCGACGTAACCAACTCGAGCAACAACCTCATCACCGCCCAAAGCAACTACATACAGTCCATCATGGAACTGGTGAACGCCAAAATAGAACTTGAAAACCTTTTGAATATCGACATCAAATAATTGACAAAAAAATATAAATATCACACAATGAACAATTTATTCAAAATATCCGCAACTATCATAATTACAGGACTGCTGATGTCCTGCGGTGGCAAAAAAGAGGCCACTTCGGTGAAAGACGCCTCCGTGGCCGAAAAAGTGCAGACTCAGGTGCTGGCCAAAGAGAAAATCGCCCGTCAGCTGGAGCTATCGTCAACTCTGGAAGGTTACGAAAGCATGAGCATCTCCCCTTCGCTGACAGGAAAAATAGAACATATATACGTTGAAGTAGGCTCACGTGTGGGCAAAGGCCAGCTGCTGGTGCGCATGGACCAGACACAGCTCAACACCACCAAGATAAACCTTGCCAGCGCCCAGACCGAGTTTGCACGTGTTCAGGCCCTGAAAGAGACCGGAAGCGTGTCGCAACAGGTGTACGACCAAACCAAAACCCAGCTCGACAACCTTACCGAGAGTGCCAAGTTTTTGGAAACCAACACTTTCGTAAGGGCCCAGTTCTCCGGCGTTATAGCCGCCAAAAACTACGAGGACGGCGAACTGTACAGCGGGGCACCTATCCTAAGCCTGCAGCAGATAAGCATGCTCAAAGCCATAATCAACATACCTGAAGCCTATTACCCGCTGGTAAAGAAAGGCATGAAAGTGGAGGTGCGCTCCGACATCTACAAAGACGAGGTATTCCCCGCCACCATCGAGATAGTGTACCCCACCATCGACCCGGCGTCGCACACCTTCCAGGCCAAGCTGCGCATACCCAACGCCAAGGAGAAAATACGTCCCGGCATGTATGTTAAAACCACCCTTGCCCTCGGCGAAGCCGAAACCATTGTGGTGCCCTATCAGGCAGTGCTTAAACTCACCGGAAGCAACGAGCGCTATGTGTTTGTAAACGACAACGGCACCGCACGCCGCGTGGCTGTTACCATGGGACAACGTTTCGACGACCGCATCGAGGTGATTCCCGAAACCGAAGGCGAACTGAAAGAGGGCGACGAACTTGTAGTTGTCGGTCAGGCACGCCTTGTGGACGGAAGCAAACTTCAGGTAGTTGAAAATTGATAGTTGAAAATTGAAATCGGCTAACGCGATAAACCATGGGACAGATACAGGACAAAAGTTTACAATTCGCCGTTCACAGCATAAGTTTCTACAAATATTTGTGTGAAACAAAGAACGAATACGTTATTAGCAAGCAGTTTCTCCGTTGCAGCACATCCATCGGAGCAAATGTCAGAGAAAGCAAAAATGCCGTTAGCAACGCTGATTTCATAAACAAACTATCAATAGCACTTAAAGAAGCCGACGAAACACAATATTGGTTAGAAGTGTTGCAATTGTCAGAGATAATAAACAACGAAGAATTCGACACAATGAATAATGAAGTAAAAGAACTCATAGCACTTCTCACATCGATAATTAAAACATCAAAAGAAAAAAATAATCTCAACTAATAATTTTCAACTTTAAACTAAAAAAGAATTTTCAATTTTAAATTTTCAACTTTCAACTTAAAAAAATGTCAATCTACAAAACCGCTATACACAAGCCTATCACCACAGGTCTTATCTTTGTGGCTGTGATAATATTGGGACTTTTCTCCCTCTCGCGTCTGCCTATCGACCAGATGCCCGAGATGGACCCGCCTTACGTTACCGTGATGACAACATACGCAGGTGCCAACGCCAGCGAGATTGAGACCAACATCACCAAGATTATCGAGAACTCGCTCAACTCCGTTGACGGACTGAAAAACATCACCTCCAACTCGCGCGACAACCTGTCCATAGTAACCCTCGAGTTCGAATGGGGCTCCGACATCGACGAGGCACTCAACGACATACGCTCCTACGTGGACCTTATCTACGACAACCTACCCGACGGTGTGAGTCGTCCTATGATACTGAAACTCAACTCGTCGGCAATGCCCATCATGGTGTACGGTTTCACCGCCGAAGAGAGCTACTCCGGCCTTGACCGCATTTTGGAGGACAACGTGGTGAACGTGCTCAACCGCATCGACGGCATCGGCAACATCACCGTATCGGGCGCCCCCGAACGTTACGTGTATATCGACCTCGACCCCAAGCAGCTCGACGCCTACGGCCTCAGCCTCGAACAGGTGGGCAACGCCATCAGTGCCAACAACTTGGACCTCGCCTCCGGCACCGTCAAAATGGGCAAGGAGCAGTACCAGATGCGCGTTAAGGGCGAATATGTGGAAAGCTCCGAAATTGCCGACATCGCCATTGCTACAACACCCACCGGAAAACAGATTTTCGTCCGCGACCTCGCCACCGTGCGCGACACCATCAAGGACCTCTCCCTCGACGAGAAAATCAACCGCAGGGACGGCGCACGACTCATCATCACCAAACAAACTGGCGCCAACACCGTGCAGATAGCCCGCGAGGTGCGTGCCGAAATGGAGAAGATAAAGAAAACCCTGCCCCCCGACATCAAAATCACCAACATACGCGACGGCTCCGAAGAGATTGTCAACGCCATCAACGGTCTTACCGAATCCATCTTCTACGCCCTGCTGTTTGTGATACTCGTGGTGCTGATTTTCCTCGGCAACTGGCGTGCCACCGTCATCATCTCGCTCACCATACCCATCTCACTTGTAACATCGTTCATCTACCTATTGCTTGCCGACAGTTCGCTGAATATCATATCGTTGGCATCGCTCACCGTGGCCATTGGTATGGTGGTGGACGACGCCATTGTGGTGTTGGAAAACATCTCCAAGCACATCGAACGCGGCGAAAATCCACGCGAGGCGGCCATCTGCGCCACCAACGAGGTGTGGACCTCCGTTATCGCCACCACCCTTGTGCTTGTGGCTGTGTTTGTGCCACTTACCATGCTCCCCGGCATGATGGGTATATTTATGAAAGAGCTCGGCTGGATTGTTACCATAGTGGTGTGCGTTTCCACAACGGCTGCCATCACACTGATACCGATGCTCTCGTCCAAGATACTGAAAGAGAAACCTTTCTATCTTACCGAGCAGGCCCGCCGCGAAGCCGAAGAGAAAGAAGCCCAAAAGAAATTCACTTTCGAAAAAACCATCGGACGTGCTTTCAACGCCATTGACCGCGCCTATGCCAACCTTTTGCGCTGGTGTCTGGTACACAAACGCATAACACTGCTTATCGCACTGATATTCTTTGTGGTATCGGTGCTGCCCATGGTGTTGGGTGCCATAGGTATGGACTTTATGAAAGAGCAGGACGACGGCCGTATCAGCGTGAGCGCCGAACTGCAGCGCGGCACACGTATCGAGGAAACCCTGAAAACTGCCCGCCACATGGAGGACGACATCTACCGCATTCTCGGCGACGACGTTATTGTGGTCTCCACCTCGGCAGGCTCCAACGACGACGCCAGCTTTGCAGCGCTGTTCAACTCCACCACAAACAACAAGATTTCGATGACCATACGCTGCACCAAGAAATACGAGCGAGAGAAATCCATTTTCGAGATGCGCGAGGAACTCCGCAAATGCTTTGCCCAATATCCCGAAATTGTAAACTATCAGGTAAGCCAGGGCGGCATGATGGGCGGCAGCAACAACTCACTCTCCGTGGAGGTGTACGGCTACGATTTCGACCACACCACGGCTTTCGCCCAAGACCTTAAAAAACGTATAGAGGAGAACGTGCCCGGCGCCCGCGACACCAAGATAAGCCGCGACGAGGACCGCGCCGAACTCAAGATAACTTTCGACAAACAGAAACTTGCCCTGCACGGACTCAGCGGCTCCGCCGTGGCCATGTACGTACGCAACCGAGTGAACGGCATGCTGGCCAGATACCTCAAAGAGGACGGCGAGGAGTACAACATACTTGTGCGTCTGCAAGAGGAATACCGCTCCTCCATCTCCGACATCGAGCAGCTGACCATCCCCACCCCCACGGGCAAGATGATAAAACTCAACGAGTTGGCACACATCGAAGAATACTGGTGCCCGCCCACCATCGAACGCAAAAACCGCCAGCGTTACCTCACCATCACCGTGATGCCCTTCCAGACTTCGCTGCAGGAGCTTGCCAACGGCGTTAACGCCGAGATAGAAAAAATGGAGATACCCTCCGAAATACACGTGGACCTTGCCGGCAACTACAAGGACCAGCAGGACTCCACCCGCGATATGATGATGCTCGGAGCACTTATAGTGATGCTCGTTTACATAGTGATGGCATCGCAGTTTGAGAGTTTCTCCAAACCCTTCATCATCATGTTCTCCATACCCTTTGCCATAAGCGGTGTGGTGCTGATGATGTTCTTTACGGGCAACAATATCGACATGATAGGACTGTTGGGACTTATCCTGCTTATAGGCATTGTGGTGAAAAACGGCATTGTGCTGGTGGACTACATCAACCTTATGCGCGAACGCAACATACCGCTCAACGAGGCCATTGCCATAAGCGGACAAAGCCGTCTGCGCCCCGTACTGATGACAGCCTTCACCACCATACTGGGCATGATACCTATGGCCACCTCCACCTCCGAAGGCTCTGAGCTGTGGACCACCATGGGACTTGTGGTGATTGGCGGTTTGCTCGTATCCACGCTGGTAACCCTGATAGTGGTGCCCGTGCTCTACGGCGTGTTCAACCGAAAAGGCGAACGCGAGAAAGAGGCCAAACGACGCAAAAAATTTGTGTTTATGCAGATAGAAGACGACCCCGAAGAGTCGCAACCACAAAACATTAACCAATAAACCAGACAGAAAGATGAAATCAGTACTTATAATATATAATCAAGCCAACAACGAACGTGTGGAATTTATGCTCGACGAACTGGGAATACGCGGTTTCACCCAATGGGAAAATGTGCAGGGACGAGGCAGCGTGGAGGGAGAGCCTCACCGCGGCACACACACATGGCCCGAACTGAACTCCGCCGTGCTAACCATTGTGGACGACGACAAGGTGCAAAACCTGCTCCGGATGGTGCACAAACTCGACAAACGCAACCCCGAAGTGGGTATCCGCGCCTTTGTGTGGAATATCGAACAGATGATGTAGTTAGTTCGGAGTGCGGAATTAGGGGTTGGGGATTGGGTGGGGCTTCGACAAGCTCGGTCGCCGCAGAATTGACTTGGAATGAGGGCTGGAGCAGGATTTTGTTTGGAATCTTTTTCAGATGAAAGTTGAAATTGCTGACGACTGACAACTAAAATCACATTTTCCTATTTACCCTCGGCAAAAGAAATGTTGTAGTTAGTTTCTGTCTATAGCAGAAAAAAAACATTTTGCAGTTTGGCAAAAAAATCGTAATTTTGCAAACGATTTTAGAGATAAATCACGAAGCGTTATGCTCGACTTGCTAACGGAAATGTGAGAATTTTCAATGAAACGCAAGTACCACATAACTGTTCACGCTTAGCATGGGCTGTTGTGCTGTTTCTCGGTTCAGGTATTTTTCTCACAACCTCCGTTAGAAGAAGTGGTATACAGTGCCACGCTTCGTTTTGTATAATACCGATTAGGCGCTGACGGAGAAAACAAATAGAAATGAAGAAAATAAAATTGTTTTTGGCAGAAATTTTTATGCTTTTGTTTGCGTTTTCGTGTGGTGCACAAGTGAATAATTACGAAACAGAAGAAATTGATAGTTTGGGAGAGAAAACAGAAAAAATGAATAGTATAGATGAAGAAAAATATGAAAGTGATATTATACCTTGGGAACGCAATGGCAAAATAGGTTGGGTGTCTGCAAAGGATACAAATATAGTGGTTATTCCGTTTGATTATGATGCTCTTTTGGCTTTTGTGCCATATCCAGAAGCTGCTTTCAGAATTTTTTATTCTACAAAGGATTTAGAGCAAGATGCGGAGCGCATTCTACAAACATTATGGGCAATGAAAGAAGGCAAATGGGGGACTATAGAAGGCTTTGGTGGCAATATTCCTTTTGTATATGACGAAATTGAATTTTTTGAACATGATAAGAGTTTCGGTTATTATTATGAAGAAGATGATTCATTTGTTATTATTAAAGATGGTCTAAAGGGATGTGCATCAATTAATGGAGAAATACTTGTCCCTTGTAAATATGATAGTATAAGGAGAGAGGGTAACGGTACCTCTATAATTTTTTGTAAAGGAGGTAAATATGGAGCCCGATGTGGTAATATATATGTGCCATGTGTTTATGAGGATATTTGGCGTATCAATCCTTTGCTGTCGTCCGAAGAAGATGAAAGCAACACAAAAGAAACAGGTTCAATTTATAGCAGAATCGTTTTTAAAGCTGTTAAAGATGGTAAGAGTGTCTTTATTAATGACGCGGGAATTGTGGAAACAAAACTGCCGCCATGGTTAGAGGATTTTGAAGCGTATGGGGATGGTATATATTTGTTGAAAAAAAATGGCAAATGGGGTGCAATGAGAGATGGAATTTGCTCTGAATTAAAATATGATTCTATTGAACCTATTGATTATATAGTTGAAGATGGGTTGGGGTCTGAGAGACACAGCGAAATTATATTTACGGGTTTCTATTATGTATATTTAAATGGCAAACAAAATATTTTGACATCCGACATGAAACCAGTTCTAAACTCTGAAATTGTGAGTTATAAACTTGTTCCAGAAAATGATTTATTTTATGAGACATGGCCGTCAAAGGTTTTGCTTGTAAAAAATAAAAAAAATTATTGGGGCATTATCAATGGAGAAGGCAAACAAATTGTTCCTTGTAAATACGATAAGATCAAACCATTGGAAAATGGCTGTTTTGAGTTAGTCAAGGGAAAGAACCGAACCGAAGTCAATGCTGATGGCAAACCTTGTATATAATCATCCAAATCAAAGCACTTGACAAGTGAAATTTTTCTGCGGCGGATTTTTGCAAATCCGCCGCAGTTTTTTTATGCTGAATGTTTAATTGTAGGGCCTTATTTTTATAGTAATCCGGTATAATATATTGGCAGACAAAGCGTTTGACCGTCGTGGTAGTAATCCTTTGTATAAAGCAGGATTCTGTCCCCAATACGAGAGGAGTATTTCTCGCAGAAGACATCCAACGACTTATGTGTACGGTATCCGGACGATTTTATCTCGATTGGAACAATTTTGTTGCCACGTGAAAGCAGGAAATCAATCTCGTAGTTCTTATTTCCGTTGCCTGTAGGGAAAGTGTAATAATATAATTCGTTGCCCGAAGTGCGTAGCATCTGTGCAATCAAGTTTTCGTACACATAACCAAGATTGGCTTCCAGTTTGTCGCTTAAAAGTTTTTTATATACAGTGTTTTCGGTAAAACTTTTATCCCAAAACGCCAAGGTAACAAATAATCCTGTGTCGGCAACAAACATTTTGTATGTGTCGAGACTGCCGTTAAGTCCGAGTCCGACATTCGGGTCGTTGGCATGATGAGCCAGATTAACCACCATGCTTTCGTTCATCTCAAAAACTATGGTGTCTGTGTTACTTGTTTTTTTCTCGCCCAAGGCACTCTCGACCATAAAGCGCGAGGAATTTCCCGACAACTGTGCCGGGATGTGCTTGAACATCTTTGAAGCACTGCCCGAGGGGTCAATTTTGTTGAAATCGGTGAGGTAAAGTTCAACAATCTGTCTTTTTACGCGATCCACCTCTTGGAGATTGTTGTTTGATATATACGCACTTACAGCCTGCGGCATACCGCCTACAAGCATATACAAACGCATTTCGCGCATCCACTTGCGATGTGTGGCTTCGCCCATGGCGCGTTTCATCTCAAAAGCCTGTCGTATTTGCTCGGGTGCTATATTGTTGCCCGTTGCCCAATAAAATTCTTCCCAGTCCATCGGATAGAGGGTTAGGCTCATCTCTTCGCTCGGAATCAGTATGTTCTCCACATTTTTCCGTATAGAAATAAGCGAGCCCGTCTCAATGTAGTCGTACCTGCCGTCCTTCACCAAATGCTTTATGGCTTGGCGGGCTCTTGGTTTGAATTGTACTTCGTCGAATACAATTACCGACTCCCTTTCATACAATTTTACATTGAAAATGGTTTGTAGCTGCAGAAAAAAATAGTCAAGATTCATGTAGTCTTCAAATACTTCATCAATCTGTTTTGAAGCCATGGAAAAGTCTATAAGGATATGGCTGCGGTACTCTTTATTGGCAAATTCTTCTACAAGGGTGGATTTTCCAACACGACGAGCACCTTTTACCAACAATGCATACTTGCCTCCCCAATCCTTTTTCCATTCAAGCATTTTGTCATATAATTTTCTTCTGAAAATCATGATGTTCCTATTGTTTAATTCGACTGCAAAATTACGAAAAATTTACGAATCCACAAATTTTTTTGCAAAAATCCGACCTTTTCCACAATTTTTTTTTGCCAAAATCCGACCTAATCCACAAATTTTACCTTCCGCGGTGGCTGAGCTTGTCGAAGCCACCGCACATCCCAAAATCCGTTTTTCCACACATCCGAAAATCCTTCCCGTAATTTCGCAAAAAAATCGTATCTTTGCACAAATAACGACATTCCACAAATTGGCAAAAAACATTTAAAAACCAACAAATTATATGACAACAGCCGAAACCATTAAAGAGCTAAGCAACCGCCAAGAGGCTCTGAGGAGGTTCCTTTGACATCGACAATCTGAACCTTTCCATAGCCGAAGAAGAGAAAAAGACCGAATCCCCCGACTTCTGGAACGACCCCAAGGAGGCCAAGAAGGTGATGGTGGAGATTAAAAACAAAAAAGTGTGGACAACGGCCTACGCCGACATCGCCGCGGCAATGGACGACCTCGCCGTCATCAACGAGTTTTTCGAAGCCGGCGATGCCACCGAGGAGGAGCTCCTGCAACAGATTGCCGTTGCCACAAAAAAAATCGAAGACCTCGAGTTCAAGAACATGCTCCGCAACGAGAGCGACCGTTTCGACGCCGTGCTGAGCATCAACGCCGGCGCCGGCGGAGTGGAGGCTCAGGACTGGGCCGAGATGCTTATGCGCATGTACATACGCTACGCTGAACGCTCGGGCTACAAAGTGGCCACCAGCAGCTACCTCGAAGGCGAAGGCGCGGGCATCAAGAACGTCACCCTGCAGATAGAGGGCGAGTTCGCATACGGATACTTGAAAAGCGAAAACGGCGTGCACCGTCTGGTACGCGTGAGCCCTTTCAACGCCCAAGGCAAACGTATGACCAGCTTCGCCTCAGTTAGCGTAACGCCTCTGGTGGACGACACCATAGATGTGGTTATCGACAACTCGCGCCTGAGCTGGGACACCTTCCGTAGCGGCGGGGCGGGCGGTCAGAATGTGAACAAGGTAGAGAGCGGCGTGCGCCTACGATACCTGTTCAAAGACCCCTACACCGGCGAGGAGGAGGAAATACTTATCGAAAACACCGAGACCCGCGACCAGCCCAAGAACAAAGAAAACGCCCTGCGTCTGCTCCGCTCGCAGCTATACGAACGCGAGATGCGGCACCGCATGGAAGAACAGGCCAAAATCAAAGCCTCGCAGAAAAAGATCGAATGGGGCAGCCAGATACGCAGCTACGTTTTCGACGACCGCCGCGTGAAAGACCACCGCACCAACCACCAGACCTCCGACGTGAACGGCGTTATGGACGGCGACATCGACGCCTTTATAAAAGCCTACCTGATGGAGTTCGGAAACCTGTAACGAGTTGAAAATTGAAAGTTGAAAGTTGAAATTAGTTAGGAATTAGATTTTTATAAATACTCATAGCCGCAAGCGGCTGAAATCTCATAAATCTTTAAGAATATTTCGCCGAAGGCGAAAGTGATTTACAAGATTTAAAGATTTCGTGAGCCGAAGGCGAACAGGAGAAACAAAAAAAAGATATACAGAAACTAACTTCGCCGAAGGCGAAAAAATCACAGATCACTGATCACAGTTCACAAAACCAAAAAAACAATGAACATATTACTTCTCGGTTCTGGCGGACGCGAACACGCCATTGCATACAAAATAGCGCAAAGCCCTAAATGCCAGCAACTTTTCATAGCCCCGGGCAACGCAGGCACTGCCAGTTGCGGCACCAACGTAAACCTCAAAAACGACGACTTCGCCGCCATCAAAAAGTTTGTGCTTGAGCACGATGTGCAGATGCTTGTGGTAGGTCCCGAAGCTCCCCTTGTGGCAGGCATAGCCGACTTTTTCAAAAACGACGCCCAACTGAGCCACGTGGCGGTGATAGGTCCCTCAAAACACGGCGCCACCCTCGAAGGCAGCAAGGAATTTGCCAAACAGTTTATGCAACGCCACGGCATACCCACGGCACGGTATCAGTCGTTTACCAAAGACACTCTGCCACAGGCTGTTGAGTTCCTCAAAACCATGCAGCCGCCATACGTGCTCAAAGCCGACGGACTGGCGGCAGGCAAAGGGGTGCTGATTATCAACAATTTGGCCGAAGCCGAAACCGAGTTGCACAACATGCTCGAAAACGCCAAATTCGGCAATGCATCGAGCACCGTGGTGATAGAGGAATTCCTCAGCGGCATCGAACTTTCGGTGTTTGTCCTTACCGACGGGAAAAACTACAAGATACTGCCCTCCGCCAAGGACTACAAGCGCATAGGCGAACACGACACCGGCCTCAACACCGGCGGCATGGGCTCCATATCGCCCGTCCCCTTTGCAAACGACGAGTTTATGCAGAAAGTGGAGCAACGCATTGTTATACCGACTGTTGCAGGATTGCAGAAAGACAACATCGACTACTGCGGTTTCATTTTCATCGGCCTGATGAACGTTGCCGGAAACCCTTACGTTATTGAGTACAACGTGCGCATGGGCGACCCCGAGACGGAATCCGTCTTCCCACGTATCAACTCCGACGTGGTGGAGCTGTTCCAACATGCCGCCGACGGCACGCTGGACCAAGCCACCCTCGACATCAACCCGCAAACCGCCGCCTGTGTGATGATGGTGGCCGGAGGCTATCCCGAGAGCTACCGCAAAGGCGACGTAATCACGGGTATCGGCGATGTGGAAGGCAGTCTGGTGTTCCATGCAGGGACAAAAACCAACGACAGCGGCGAAACCATAACTAACGGAGGACGTGTGATTTGCGTCACATCCTTTGCCGACACTTTGCCGCAAGCTTTGGAAAAAACATACCACAACGTGGAAAAAATACAGTGGGACGGCAAGTATTTCCGCAAAGACATTGGTCAGGACCTGCTCAGTTATTAACACAAAACACACTGTAAATCCGACTTTTACAACACAAAACACAGCCAAAAACAAAGTCCGATTTTGAAAAACCAACTTTTTTTCGTATCTTTGCAGTTTTCAACATATAGTATATGCAGACAATAATAATATTAGACTTCGGTTCGCAGTACACACAGCTTATCGCACGCAAAATCAGAGAGTTGAACGTATATTGCGAAATACACGCATACAACAAGATACCCACCCTAACCCCCGATGTGAAAGGCGTTGTCCTTTCGGGAAGTCCGTATTCCTGCAACGACGCGCAGGCCCCCATCCCCGACCTCAGCAAGATAAAAGGCCATCTGCCGATGCTTGCAGTATGCTACGGTGCGCAATACCTCGCCAAAATGGGCGGCGGCAACGTGCTTCCTTCCAAAATCCGTGAATACGGTCGCGCCAACCTGCAATACATCGACAACGGCAACCCGCTGCTGAAAGGCATTTCGCCCAACAGCCAAGTGTGGATGTCGCACGGCGACACTATCGAGCGTGTGCCCGACAACTACAAGCTCATCTGCAGCACCGACACCGTGAAATACGCCGGCTACCAGATACAAGGCGAACAGACCTACGCCATTCAGTTCCACCCCGAGGTGAGCCACTCCATCGAAGGCATCAAGATGCTGCGCAATTTCGTTGTGGACATCTGCCACTGCGACCAGTCGTGGACTCCTGCCTCGTTTGTGGAGACAACCATCGGCGAGCTGCGCCAAAAACTTGGCGACGACAAAGTGGTGCTCGGACTCTCCGGCGGTGTGGACTCCAGCGTGGCCGCCATGCTCCTCAACAAAGCCATAGGCAAAAACCTTCACTGCATATTTGTTGACAACGGACTGCTGCGCAAAAACGAGTTCCAGAACGTGCTGGAATCGTACAAGGACATGGGCCTCAACGTGAAAGGCGTGGACGCCAAACAGAAATTCTACGACGTGCTGAAAGACGTCACCGACCCCGAAAAGAAACGCAAAGCCATTGGCAAAACCTTCATCGACGTGTTCGACGAGGAAGCCAAGCAAATAACCGACGTCAAATGGCTGGCACAGGGCACCATCTACCCCGACGTCATCGAATCCCTTTCGGTTAAAGGCCCTTCGGCAACGATAAAATCGCATCACAACGTCGGCGGACTGCCCGACTATATGAAACTGAAAATTGTGGAACCCCTGCGTTCGCTCTTCAAAGACGAGGTGCGCCGCGTGGGACGCGAGATAGGCCTGAAAAACGACCTACTGCAACGTCACCCCTTCCCCGGCCCGGGACTGGCAATACGCATCCTCGGCGACATCACCCCGCAGAAAGTGGAGATACTCCAAAACGTTGACGACATCTTCATCAGCGGACTCAAAGAACACGGCCTCTACGACAAAGTGTGGCAGGCCGGCGCCATACTGCTCCCAGTGCAGTCGGTGGGCGTGATGGGCGACGAACGCACCTACGAAAACGTGGTGGCACTGCGCGCCGTGGAATCCAACGACGGCATGACCGCCGACTGGAGCCACCTGCCCTACGACTTCCTTGCAAAAATGTCCAACCGCATCATCAACGAGGTGAAAGGCGTCAACCGCGTGGTTTACGACATCAGCTCCAAACCGCCGGCAACAATAGAATGGGAATAACAACCTAATACACAAAGAAAATGAAAAAAACTTTCGCACTTTTTGCATTGTTATCCATCTGCCTGATTACTTGGGCACAAACCCCCGTTATTGTTACAAAACAAATTAAGACGATAAACGGGAAAAACTATTACGCACATGTGGTGGAAAAAGGCCAGACAGTGTTTTCAATAGCCCGCGCCTACGGCGTGAACTACCGCGAGGCTGTGCTTAAAAGCGACATCGACAAGATTGCCATAGGCGACACCGTGTTCCTGCCCACCAACGAGAAACCCGCCCCGGCACAATTCCATTATTATGTTGTAAAACAAGGAAATACACTATACAGCATTGCAAAAACATATCAGGTTGAAGTTGACGACATTCTGAAACTCAATCCCAAAATCGAAAACAACAACATAAAAGTTGGCGAAGTGATAAAAATCCCCATGGAGAGAACCAAAAAGGAAGAATCGCAAAAACCCCAACCCACAACACCCCGCTCACAAAACATACTCGACAACTCACAACCACAACAGCAAAACCAATCCGCCAAACAAACCAACAACGACACCCAACTATCGGCAAAAGAAAAAAAAGAGTTAGAAAAACAGCAGAAAGAGGCCGAAGCCAAAGCCAAAAAAGAACAAGAACGCCTCGATAAAGAAGCCAAACAAAAAGAGGCCAAAGAGAAAAAAGAACTGGAAAAACAGCTGAAAGAAGCACAAGAAGCCGAAGCCAAAGCAAAGAAAGAGCGTGAAAAAATTCAAAAAGAACTAGAAGAGAAAGAAG
Organism: Bacteroidales bacterium; assembly: GCA_017443265.1. Lineage (GTDB taxonomy): Bacteria > Bacteroidota > Bacteroidia > Bacteroidales > P3 > UBA1219. The sequence continues at coordinate 36,721 of JAFSOU010000101.1, forward strand.
CCAAAGAAAAAAAGGATTTGGAGAAACAACAAAAAGAAGCCGAAGCCAAGGAAAGAAAAGAACAAGAAAGAATACTGAAAGAGATTAGGGAGAAAGAGGCCAAAGAGAAAAAAGAATTAGAAAGACAACAAAAAGAGGCAGCCGAAAAAGAGGCTAAAGAAAGGAAAGCATTAGAAAAACAACAAAAAGAGGCCGAAGCCAAAGCCAAAAAAGAACAGGAGCAATTAGCCAAACAGCAGAAAGAGGCTGCCGAAAAAGAAGCCAAAGCCAAAAAAGAACTGGAAAAACAACAGAAAGAGGCCGCCGAGAAAGAGGCCAAGGAAAAAAGAGCATTAGAAAAACAACAAAAAGAAGCCGAGACTAAAGCCAAAAAAGAACAAGAACGGCAACAAAAAGAAGCCGACGAAAAAGAACTCAACGAAAAAAAAGAACTTGAGCGACAGCTGAAAGAAGCAAAAGAAGCTGAAGCCAAAGCCATAAAAGAAAAAGAAAAACTGCAAAAAGAACTCGAAGAAAGAGATGCCAAGGAAAAAAAGGAACAAGAAAAACAACAAAAAGAGGCCGATAAAAAATCCAAAAGCAACCCTAAAGCCGAGTACCACAAAATAGACGACAGCGGCTCCGGCCCCAAGCACTACGACGAAGCCAACCAAACCGGCCGCAACACCATGCTGCAACCCGAACAAAAAAGCGAACCGGCACAAATAGCCCAAAACGACCCCAAGCCCACACAAACCACCGTGGCTGAAAAAAAACAGCCCCGCCAGCTAACCACCTACCAACCCCAGCCCGCTACCGAAAGTTCATCGGAGACTTTCCACGAACTGCCACTGCAAACAGCACCCAACATCGGAAACAGCGTGGCCTCGCCAAACCTCGTGATACGCAACCGCGTAAGCAACACCGAAATCCATATAACACTGATGATGCCATTGTATCTCAGCAACATAGACGAAATATCAACTTCAAAATTCGACATAGAACAGCGTAAAAAACGCAAATACAAATCCTTCGAGTTCATCCAGTTCTACGAAGGAGTGCTGCTTGGCATCGAATCGCTGAAAAACGAAGGCTGCAACGTAATACTCAACGTGGTGGATATACCCGGCGACCTCCCCGACAAAGTGGAACAGTCGTTCAGCACATACAACATCGCACAATCCGATCTTATCATAGCCCTGCTGGAAAAAAACGCCTTCGAAAAAGCCGCACAGCTAGCACAACAAAACAACGTATTCATTCTCAACCCATTCTCCTCGCGCCCCGAAATCCTCGACCAAAACCCCTACGTGGTGAAACTGGCCCCCTCCTATCAAGGCATAATAAGCTCCGTGCTGAGCATGGTAACAAAATCCTACTCATCGCCCAACCTTTTCATAGTACACTCCAACGGCAAACTCGAAAAACGTTTCCTCGACGAATTCCAACAACAACTTAAAAACCAGAACAAAATAAAATACACCATTTTCGACTGGAGCGCCAACGCCAAACTCGTGGGCATGCTCAAAAACAGCCCCGACGACAACATCGTGATAAACCTCTACGACCAAAACAAAGACAAAAACAAAACACAGTCGAGCCTAATACTCAACCGCCTGTTCTCGGTAAAAAAGAACACCCCAACGCTGATAACAATGCCCAACTGGGCTTCGAAATACGAGGACATCGACTACAACCAGCTGCAACGCCTCAACTACCACTTCCTCTCCAACTCCTACCTCGACTACAACAACCCAAAACACAAAGCCTTCATCGAACGTTTCAAAGAAAAATACAAAACCGAGCCTATGGGCAACTACGCCGCCCTCGGCAACGACATCATCATACACTTCGTTTCGGGCATCAACTCCAAAGGCACCGAAAAATTCTGGCAAGACCCCAACACCGAACGCCGGCACAGCATGCTCTACTATTTCTACTTCAAACGCTCCGCCCCCGACAAAGGCTTCGAAAACCAAAACGCATATTTCTACCGTCTAAACACCAAATACCAATTTGTCCCCGCAAACTAAAAAAACAAAACACAAAATAGCAACTCACTAAAAATCAAACTATAACACTTTTTTATTACATTTTTCAAAAAAAAATAGTATCTTTGCACTTTGCTTATGGATTATCAAACAACAATAAAAAAAGAAATAAAGAAAACCGGCAAGGGCCTGCACACAGGTAAAACCGTAAGTGCAACCATAAAACCCAACGACGCTTGCAACGGAATCATTTTCAAGCGTATCGATTTAGACCAACCGGTTTCAATACCAGCCTCCGTCGATTACGTTTGCGACACCTCGCGCTGCACCACCCTCGGCAAAGGCGACGTGAAAATAGCCACCGTGGAGCATCTGCTCTCGGCACTGAAAGGAATGCGCGTGGACAACGCCATCATCGAAGTGGACGGCGGCGAAATACCCATCCTCGACGGCAGCGCCAAAATATGGGTCGACGAAATAAAAAAAGCCGGCATAGTGGAACTGCCCAAAGAACGCACCTACACATTTATTCCCGAAAACATCGGCTACAACAACAACGAAGAGGGCGTGGAAATGATAGTGGTGCCCTCCGACGACTTTAAAGTAACCGTGGTTATCGACTACAAAACACAAGTGCTCGGCGAACAGATAGCACAATACACCGAACACTCCGACTACGCAGCCGAGATAGCTCCCTGCCGCACCTTCGTATTCATCGACGAACTCGAATTCCTGCTCGCCAACAACCTTATCAAAGGCGGCGACATGGACAACGCTCTAGTCTTTGTCAACAAACAACTCTCCGCCGAACAACTACAGCACCTCGCCGAACTGTTCAACAAAGACATCAGCAAGATACAGGTGAAACAAGGCATACTCAACAACGTAAAAAAACACTTCGACAACGAGCCTGCACGCCACAAACTCCTCGACTTCCTCGGCGATGTGTCGCTTATCGGACACAACCTCAAAGGGCATTTCATGATAAAATGCCCCGGACACACCTCCAACGTGGCCTTTGCCAAAGCCATCAAAAAACACCTCGACAAATTGGCCAAAACCCCCAAACAATACGACCTCAACAAAGAACCGGTGTACGACATACTCGGTATTAAAAAGCTGCTCCCCCACCGCTACCCCTTCCTGCTCATCGACAAAATCATCGAGATAGGCGATGACTACGTGGTTGGTGTTAAAAACGTAACCACCAACGAACCTTTCTTCCAAGGCCATTTCCCCAACCAGCCCGTAATGCCCGGCGTGTTGCAGATAGAAGCCATGGCACAAGTCGGCGGAGTGCTGGTGCTAAAAGGCGTACCCGACCCCGAAAACTACTCCACTTTCTTCCTCACCATCGACAACGTGAAATTCCGCAAACTCGTTGTTCCTGGCGACACCCTTGTGCTCGAACTCAAACTCACCGAACCCATGCGCCGCGGCATCATCAAAATGCAAGGAAAAGCATACGTGGGACAAACACTCGTTTGCGAAGCATTGCTTATGGCACAAGTTTCTAAAAGACAATAACGGATATAAACAACATAAACCGTAATGCAAACAAATTTGCGCGACATCAGCCCAGAAGCCAAGATAGGCAAAAATGTGGAAATATCCAATTTCACCACCATCTGCGAAAACGTGGAAATAGGCGACAACACTTGGATAGGTCCATACGTCACCATTTTTCCAGGCGCACGCATCGGCAAAAACTGCAAAATATTCCCCGGAGCAGTGATAGCCGCCGTACCGCAGGATCTTAAATTCGAAGGCGAAGACACCCTCGCCATCATCGGCGACAACAACATAATACGCGAATACGTAACCATCAACCGCGGCACCAAAGCCTCTGGTGTTACCCGCGTGGGCAACAACAACCTCATTATGGCTTACGTGCACATAGCACACGACTGCGTGGTGGGCAACAACTGCATTCTAGCCAACAACACCACCCTCGCCGGACATATCACCATGGGCGACTACGCCATAATGGGCGGAAAAACAGCCATACTGCAGTTCGTCCACATCGGCGCCCATGTAATCACCGCCGGCGGCTCGCTGGTCGACAAGGACATACCTCCTTTCGTGAAAGCCGCACGCTACCCAATCTCTTACGCAGGCATCAACTCCATAGGACTAAACCGCCGAGGCTTCTCGCAAGAATCCATCAACATCATACAGGACATCTACCGATACATCTTCCAAAAAGGACTGACGGTATCACACGCCAAAGAGATAGTGGCCGAAATGTACGGCAACACCCCCGAAGGCAAAGAGGTTATCGATTTCATCAACAACGCACAAGTGGGACTGATGAAAGGCTTCAACCCCGACAAATAAAAAAAAAACACACCACAACAAACGATTTTCGGCAATTGCCCGTTATTGTATAAAAACTGGAGCATGAAAAAACTGAAAATCATAACAGCAATAGCCACGCTTTTCTTGGCCTTCACAAGCAGCAAGATGCTTGCGCAGGACACAATCATCTGTTTCGGCACCATCATCGACGGCGACACCATTCCCGCCGTGCAACTGCGCGAAATAACGGTGCGGCACTACTCATGGATGCTCTCGCCCTCCGAAATAAAGAGAAACAAAAAACTAATACGCAACGTAAAAATCACCCTCCCCTACGCCAAAACCGCTAAACGCAAACTCGACTCCTACGAACGACAGATGGCCGGCCTGCCCGAAAACGAACGAAAAGCGATGATGAAAAAAGCCGAAAAAGAGATAGAAGCCGAATTCGGAGCCGAACTCAAAAAACTCACCTTCTCGCAAGGACACGTGCTCATAAAACTGGTAGACCGCGAGACCGGCAGCACTTCCTATGAACTTGTGCGCGAACTTCGAGGCAAATTCCGTGCCTTTTTCTACCAAACTTTCGCCAAAATTTTCGGCTACAACCTGAAAGAAAAATTCGACCCCAAGCATAACTCCAAGGACCGAATGATAGACCGCATAGCCACTGCCGTGGAACAGGGCAAACTATAACCGCTGTATGGAACAATACGGAATATGCCACCTGCCGCTCGCTCCCCTGCGCAGTCATCCCGACGACGCCTCCGAAATGGTGTCGCAAATCCTCTTCGGACAAACCCTCCTTATCCTCGACAACACCAATCCCAAATGGACACTCATACAAGTGTGCGACGACGGCTATAAGGCATACATCGGAAACAAACAATACCAACCCATTTCGAACGACGAGTTTGAACGCCTAAACCAGCACCTACAAACGGTGAACCGGCACGGGGTGCGCATCACCCTAACGGACAAAGACATAACCTTCGAGATACCCCTCGGAAGCATACTGCCAAACGAAGAATCTTTCCGTTTCGGCAATTACGAGTACCGCCACAATTTTGTACCACAGAAAGAAACACTTCTCGACACCGCCCGTTCTTTCCTCAACGCCCCCTACCTTTGGGGAGGCAAGTCCATCTTTGGCATCGACTGCTCTGGGTTCACCCAGACGGTGTTTTCGGCTCACGGCATACAGCTCCTACGCGACGCCTCGCAGCAGGCCACCCAAGGCCAAACCGTTCCCAACCTCGGTCAAGCACGCCCCGCCGACCTTGCCTTTTTCGACAACGACAAAGGCCGTATCATCCACGTGGGAATACTAACGGGCGACGGCCATATAATCCACGCTTCGGGCTGCGTGCGCATCGACAAAATCGATGAAAAAGGCATTTTCAACGAAGAGACAGGGCAGTACACCCACCACCTTGCCGCAATAAGGCGGTTTTAGAAACAGGCCTGGAACTTTAACAATGATAAGTCGCAGCCGGACTATCTTCTTTTCTTCTTCTCCAAAAATCTAACAAGATTGTCCACAGGTTTCATATCTGTGCCCAAAAGATTGAATATCTCCTTAGAGCTGTGGCACCGGCCTTCGATATTGTACTCAATAAAATAGGTATTATCTTCGGCATCCTTTACTTTGTATCTGCAAGTCAAAGTGTCAATTACTTTTACCATGCCCAATATGGTGTCGAAGTCGGCTTTGGTTATTGCAATTTTCTGTGTTTCAACGCCGCTGTCGGGGCTTTGTTCAAAAATAACCGACCAATGAAATTCCGGCAATTTCCAGCTTCCGTTCATACTCTTGATGTAAAGTGTGTCGTTGGCAATCCGGAAAACTTCGACACTGTTGGGTTTCTCTATTGTCAGACGTGCGGCATTGCCATCCAACAAAGCGGGTTCCTGCATTGGGACGAAAATCTGGCGGTTGCGGTCGTAGGCTTTCCACACCTCACTGTAAGGGGTAAGATAATCCTGAGCTCCATAATAAAGGTGGTATTCTTCCCGCAACTCATCCGGCATAAGCACCTGTAACAAGCTGTCCATAACCGGCTTTTTGACAGCATTTTCATTCTTCAGATGCCGCCGCCAACACCAGTTGGCGAGGTGCTTGACGGGGTAATAGAGATAAGCCGCCAATGTGTCGTGACTGTAAGCTCTAATCAAATCATAGTACGCCAGGGAGTCGGCATCGGGAAAAGTCTGCCAAAGCGGCATTGATTTCAAAAGGGCATCGTAGTAGTACAACGTTGCAAGTTGTTCCCCCATCCAAATCGCTGAATATGTCCTATATCCGACATCGTAACGCAGAACGCTGTCTTTCTCGGCACGCGAACGGAAGGGCTCGCGGCTGTAGTCGCGGTGCATCTTGATGAAATCTTCATCAAAATGTTTGGGGTTTATAATTCTTGAGTGGTACCATCCTCCGGGGTATTTCTTCAGTGCCACAAGATAGAAATGGCTGGCAGCGGGCACGTTGCGGTAAACCACCTTGCTGTTCCTTGGATTTACTTCGCTCAGTATGGCGGTGTCCACACCATCCACATAGAGTGCCACCTTGCCGGTGATAGGATTGCAGTCGTCGCTATATAATTTAAGTCGAAGAGTGGTGCGCTCGTGCTGCAGCCATATTGTGTCGAGCGCCAAATTACCGGTAACATTGACCTTCTTCTCATACGATTTATAGCCAGGACACTCCACACGGACCTTGTATTCGCCCTGGGTAAGATAAAATTTGGCGGATTCCAAATAAGAGGGAGTACCAGATATACGACGGTAATTATGACCTGTAACTATGATTCTGCCACCATCAACTTCTGTGCTGTCGATGGCATCATAAACAGGAATGGACAGCTCGCATATATGCCGTTCATATAAGGTGTCGAAAAACCTGTAAATCGGTGCGGTATAGGGACTGTCTTGGGGAATGTCGCTCTCGTGGATGTGGTAACCATTCTCGTCGGTATATTCAAAATCAATAGTTCGTGCATCAATAACGTAACTGACATTAAGCACACGCCGGTTGCCTGCCATGCGTAGGGTGTCCATACAACGGGCAAAGGTTTCGAGTTCGTCCTCGGTGAGTTCGGCATCCCAACGCTCATAGGCATTTTTACCAATCGGATGCGCCGAAGAACAGTAATAGAAACGTCCGTCTTCGATACGATAAGCGGTGGGATAGCCCAAGCCCCCATATATTAACATACGCACCGCCGGCTTTGTGCTGGGCGGATACACTAAACTCCGCTCTCCCTGCGGTGCGAATTCTCTTCTGAGAATATCCGAATGGAAACGGGCATCTCTAATGATACAGCTGTAGCAGGTGTTTGTGTCCTCAATCCATCCCTCTTTGATTTCGGGCATCAGACAGAAAAAGCTGCCGTCGGGATTGCTGTACCTGCGGGGCTCGCGCACACGGCGGTCGTGCCTCAGGCCAAGACGGTGCTCAAGGTGGCAGATGGCGTAATATAGATAGTCACACTTACGTGTGTCCTTGAAATAGCAGTATTTTATATGTTTCAACATTTCGTCGAGACTGAAGGTGCGCCAACGCGGCAACGGATAATAAAGGTCTTCCAAACAAAGGTTGGCCAACGATACATATTTCCTATTCCATCTGGTGGAGTCCCAACCGTTGGGGTCGGCCATAAGCTTGGCCTCGTAGGCTCTTAAAACACTGTCTTTCTCGCGACGCGAAACATACATATCACCACCATAGCCATGCTCCACCTTTATTTCTAATGTTGTGTCGCTTTGCAGGTCTAATTGTATGCTCTTATATAGCCACATGCTAAAAACAAAACGCCCACGAGGAAGTGAGAGTTTAATGTGCCCAGTAGTATCGCCCTCGGCAAAAAAAGAGCTGTCGTTATTGTCGCAAAATATTCTTCCCCAACATAAAGGCTCTGGATTGCCATTATAAGTAATCAGCATATCCACATTCACCCGCTGTGCATAAACTCCAAAGGCAAAAAAAGTAATAACAATAACGCTAAAAAGATATTTAATTATTTGATTATCAGTATTTTTCATAAAAAAAACAATCGTAATACAATCACAAATATACGCAAAAAAATTTGAATTCCAAACAATCATAAAAAAGTATCTCCTTGCACCTCCGAAATATATTTTTTTGTCAAAATCACCGCAATTTGTTAAAATTTTATTTCGCTGAAAAATAGCAATTTGTCACAATAATTGAAAAAAAATTTTGTCAATCCAAAAAATAATCATAACTTTGTATTCCGTATTTCTAAAACTTAACAGTTATGAAAAACGGTTTCGACAATGACAAGTATCTGCGGATACAATCCGAACACATCAAAGAAAGAATCGGCAAGTTCGGAAACAAACTTTACCTCGAATTTGGTGGAAAACTTTTCGACGACTACCACGCCAGCCGCGTGTTGCCCGGCTTTGAGCCCGACAGCAAGCTGAAAATGCTTACACAGCTCAAGGACGATGCCGAGATAGTCATCGTTATCAGCGCCATGGACATCGAAAAAAACAAAGTGCGCGCCGACCTCGGCATCACCTACGACGAAGACGTGCTCCGCCTGCGCGACGCATTCATGCAGCGCGGACTGCTTGTAAACTCGGTGGTGATAACCCACTACACCGGCCAGCCTGCAGCATCGGCTTACCGCCAACGCCTCGAGCGCCTAGGTATTAAAGTTTACTACCACCACCTTATCGAAGGCTATCCCGCCAATGTGGAACTCATCGCCTCCGACGAAGGCTTCGGCAAAAACGACTACATCGAAACCACACGTCCGCTGGTGATAATCACCGCCCCCGGCCCCGGCAGCGGCAAAATGGCCACCTGTCTCAGCCAACTGTATCAGGAAAACCGCCGCGGCATTAAAGCCGGATATGCCAAATTCGAGACATTCCCAATCTGGAGCATACCACTGAAACACCCCGTCAACATCGCCTACGAGGCAGCCACCGCCGACCTCAACGACGTGAACATGATAGACCCATTCCATCTGGAAGCCTACGGCAAAACAGCAGTAAACTACAACCGCGACATCGAGATTTTCCCCGTGCTCAACGCCCTGTTCGAAGGCATCTACGGCGAAAACCCCTACAAATCGCCCACCGACATGGGTGTGAACATGGCCGGTTTCTGCATCGCCGACGACGAAGTGTGCTGCCAAGCCTCCAAAGACGAGATAATACGACGCTACTACACAGCCCTGTGCGACTACGCCTGCGGCAAATCCAGCGAAAGCGAGATAAACAAAATAGCCCTGCTGATGAAACAGGCCAACATCACCACCGATTTCCGTCGCACCACCGTGGCCGCCAAACAGCGCCGCGACCAGGAAGGAGTGCCCGCCGCAGCCATAGAGCTCTCCGACGGCACCATCATCACAGCCAAAACCAGCGAACTACTCGGACCCTGTGCCGCACTGCTGCTCAACGCCCTGAAACACCTGGCAGGCATCAGCCACGATGTTAAACTCATATCGCAAAAAATGATAGAACCCATACAGCACACCAAGGTAAGCATGCTGCACGGCAAAAACCCGCGCCTGCACACCGACGAAGTGCTGGTAACCCTCTCGATTTTGAGCCTCCTCGACGACAACTGCCGCCGCGCCCTCGACAGCCTATCGCTGCTCGACGGATGCCAGGCACATATCACCGTGATGACCAGCGAAGTGGACCGCAAGATTTTCAAAAAACTCGGCATCGGCCTCACCTCCGAACCAGTAAGGAAAGGGTAAAAAAATATGATTAGCAAAGCCACAAAACTTTTATTACTTACATTTTCGGCATTAGCCACTTGTTGCGGAAATGCAAATAGCATTCAGAAACCGATAACAAGCATAGGCGTAGAGGATTTCGAATATATTTCGGCACTACCAGATGTGCGACTGATTGATGTACGGACTCCAAAAGAGTATGCCGAAGGACATCTTGCTGGAGCTGAAAATATCGACGTAAAAGCTACCGATTTTGCAGAACGCATCAAGGACATCAAAGGCACCGTGGCCGTTTATTGCCGTAGCGGCAAGCGCAGTCTCAACGCAGCAAAACAACTTGCCGATCTGGGATGCAAAGTGTACGACCTCACAGGCGGCATACTTGCATGGCAAAAGGCAGGAAAACCGACAACAAAAGTTGAGACAGACGTCTTCACCACCAAGAGCGGGAAACTTGTGAAAATCCACGCACTGATGCATTCCAGCATACGTATCGAGTATGAGGGATACCAATCTAAGAAATACGAAATAGTAATAGACCCCTGTGCAAATCTGAATGGCCGCAAGGTGGATTACTCCTCTATGCCGAAAGCTTTCGTCATACTCGTCACCCACGAACATTTCGACCACTACGACCCTACTACAATCGGCCGTCTATCCAATGAAGGTACATATCTGTTTATGAATCCACGTTGTGTGGAACTTTACGGAAATGGCAGTGCATTGAAAAACGGCGACAAGACGCAACCGGCCGACGATGTGCTTAATACCGGTTTTGAGAGCATACCTATCGACATACATATCGAAGCCGTTCCGGCCTACAATACCACCGAAGGCCGCCAGCAGTTCCACCCCAAGGGTCGCGACAATGGCTACATACTCACCCTCGACAGTCTGCGTATCTACATAGCCGGCGACACCGAAGATATTCCAGAGATGGCAGACCTAAAGGATATCGACATAGCGTTCCTGCCCTGCAACCAGCCTTACACCATGACTCCCGAACAGCTCGTCAATGCCGCAAAAATCATTAAGCCCAAGGTCCTCTTCCCCTACCATTACGGCGAAACCGATATCTCAGGCATTCCAGCACAACTTCCAAACATCGATGTACGTATTCGTCACTACGAATAAGCAGTTACAATATGGCATAAAATACAAAAGGGAGTCTCTAAGGGACTCCCTTATTTTATTTTGTTTCGTTGCTCGACGTTTTTGCTGAAGTTGAGAGGTTGTGTTTTCGTTGCGCAGAGGCAATAATTTCAATGTGTTGACGTTAATGATAGTGAAAAAAGAAAACTATGACAAAATGAAAAAAGTATTTTTGAGTTTCCTTATAGTGCTCGGCATCTGTTTGTTCGCTGGCTGCAAAAGCGGCGTCAGTAACGAGAATATTAACGACAGCACTATTGCCGAAAACCGCATTTATGACATTATAGCCAAAGGCGATACATTGTTAATCATTGGTGTCCGATAAAAGTTTTTGAAAAAGTTGAAAAAAAGTAGGGCTGACGATATAAGATGTCAGCCCTTTGGTTTATCTTTGCAGTTACGACAAAACAAAGTTTAAACCAATGAGCAAAGATACACATTTTATCG
>JAFSOU010000102.1 GCA_017443265.1 Bacteroidales bacterium
AGACCCCACATTATATGTTCTTTACAAGCGAGATGGCTTATTTGACAACAGATTATATATTCTTGAATCTTTCACTTACCAAAAGAAAAACATTGACTACACCATCTATGAGAATTTGAATTTAATTAAAGAGGATGCCGAGGTATCCCCTTTCGAGGGAGACAATTTCGAACACACCACCACATTTTTCCGACTTTCCGACGGCGAACAGTACGACCAAAGCAAGAACGACTCTCTTTACGCACTGATAAAAAACAGACACCGGAAATTCACGGATAACGATTACTCGATATGCGTATTTGCTTATTATCCTGACCACATACAGGCATTAAAAATAATAACGAAAAAAGGCGATACCATAATGCTGGACGAAACTTCTTTTGAATCGGTGAGCACATACGTCACAGGACGAATTGAATACACTTATCACATACTTCGACCTGCAGCTGCCGAGCGACTGAAAGGACTTTTATCCACCGACATCGCAATTATTATTTCTTACCCTTTGTATCATGATGTGCCTATCGAAGATCCGTTTGAATATAACGGCAAAGACCCATGTGAATACAGCGTTGATATGTACCACGGAGACTATCACCGATTATATGTCGGGCCAAGTCGAAAGATAGTAAACCGCACCAATGAAGGGAAGCCTTGTATTATAACGGTTCACAATGTGTAAGAGGAACTTATGCGCTTCCGAAGATAGCAAATCTCTACCACACCAAGTCAAAAAAAAGAGACGCACTGCCGTGCGTCTCTTAAATTATTAATTCTTAACTCTTATTTCTTAACTAATTTCCTTGTTGCCACGGCTGCGCCGGCTTTGCGCACCTGAACGAAATACATTCCTTTGGCAAGCCCTTGCAGGCCGATGGTCTGTGTTCCTTCGGTGGCGGCGATGCGACGCACCTGCTTGCCGTAGATGTCGAGCACGCAGATTTCGTCGGCTTCGGTGCCGTTAAGCTCAACAACGAAACGGTCGTTGGCAGGGTTGGGATACAGCACCACGTCGGCACGCTCGGCTTGGGCTCCGATGCTGACCGGGGCGGCGAAAGAATACACATTGGAAAAGAAGGAGGTATCGCCGTTAGCGACGGAGGTGTCGCACAAAGCCCGTAAACGGAAATAATAAGACGCTCCCGGCTGCAGGCCGGCCAAACAACAGCCGTGCAGGGTGGGATTCTGCTGTGTCGGCGCTATATAGTTGGCGTTCGTCGTACTGATAAAGAACGTACGTGGAAAACTGAACGACGAGTTCGTACTGCATTCCAACAGCCACATCGAAGCGGAACCAATCTCTTCCCACATAACTTGCACAACGCCTTGCGACGAAGTAGCAATCACCGACAAGTTTAGAGGAAACGGGCATGTGGCAGTGCGGATGTTTATGTTATCGACAGCTGCCGGCGGCGGGAAAGCAGTGGTGCTCGAGAAATTGGTCCAGCCAAAAACAAGATAGTAGGTGCCGGTGGCGGCCACGGACAAATTGCCGACAGCCACGTTCTGCCAGTTGCTTTGCTGATTCAAAATATTGCCCACGGGATAAGAGGGGTCTATCGGGAACCATCCACTGGGATAACCCATGGTTTGGAAACCGACCGACGAGCCCGCAGCGCCGTTGAACCGGGTGGCGGGGACAAGGTATGCCCGCATAAAGTGTTCGTTGGTGTAGCCTTGCGCCTTCCAGTCGTAAGAGATATCGTACAAACCGGCAGTCAGGGCTATCTGCCGATATGCCCATGTATAACTAGGCAAGGTGGCATCGTAGGTGTTCGAAACGCCGCTGTCGCAGGAGATGTAAAGACTGTACCGTCCGCCGTTGTTGGTGGCGGTGTCCACAAACCATTTGTTTGGCTGGCTGCCGTTAACAAAAACCCACTGGGAGCGTTCCGCAGCGCTTTCGAAACCGCAGGAGTATGGCACGATGGCTATACCCCCTTGGGCACTGACTCCTAAGGCGTAGCTTGCAAAAACAGCTATCGCAACAGCAAATATCATCAATCGTTTGTTCATGTCTATTTTGTTTTGAGATACTTCAAATTTCACGAACTCTGTTTCAATCGCCATTTCATCCGTTATTATGCCGAAATCCATTGGACAAAAAACGAATAAAACAACTCTGCAAAGATACGCCTTTGTTTCTTATTTGACAATTTTCCATCAATTATGTTACAAAAAAGAGACCCACGGCATAAAAAAAGAGACGCACATCCGTGCGTCTCTCAAATTATTAATTCTTAACTCTTATTTCTTAACTAATTTCCTTGTTGCCACGGCTGCGCCGGCCTTACGCACCTGAACGAAATACATTCCTTTGGCCAAACCTTGCAGACCGATGGTCTGTGTTCCTTCGGTGGCGGCGATGCGTTTCACCTGTTTGCCGTAGATGTCGAGCACGCAGATTTCGTCGGCCTCAACACCGTCGAGCTGTACAAATATTCTGTCGCTGGCGGGGTTGGGATACAACGCCACGTCGGCCTGCTCGGCTTGTTCTATGCCCACGCCATAGGAGTGGATAGTGCCGTCGGGGTGGATGTACCATGCACGGTCGGAGGGCTGAGCCAACACAAAGCGGGTGTAGTTAGAAGCCAGGATATTGGCAGGACCCGACAGTACACGACGGCCTTCGGTATAGCCCGTCGATACAGATCCTACGTACATATTGATATTCACCGGCAATATCTGTGCCACGGCGGGACCGTTGATATTCTCGCTAAGCGCAATTGAAGACAGCGAGTCTAATATCACATAGCTGTTGAGGTCCATCATAAATCCAGCGCCCCAGTTGGCAGTGGCACCGAAGAGCAAGAACAGACCGCCCAAATTGGTGGTGTCGCATCCCAACATTGTTGCAGTCTGCACCAAACCGTTACCCGAAACAACATTGTTGCGTATGCTGCCACTTATAAGATTGACTTCACTAGTAGACGAGTAGAAGAAAAATGGAGAATTAATTCTGTTGTTAGCTATGGTGCTGTTTTCCATAGTTAAATTATTCGTGGAAAACACACCGCCACTAAGAATACTGTTGTTCGAAATAGTGGTGTTAATAAAATGAAGCCGTTTGCTTGCGTAAAACATTTCGTCTTCCATAACTGTATCGTTGATAAACTCACTATTACGAACGACCAACATATTTGCATCGAAAAAATAATATTCGAATTTACAGTTGCGAACTTTCAGATTGTTGATTTCCACCATGTCGTAATCATCGATAAAGTTGTCGAAGTTCGAGCCGTCGATAGAGTCCATCAGGAAATACAGGCTATCGCCTTCTTTGCCGAGCACAAGAATTTGTCCGTTATCAAACAAATCGTCATGAATGGGACCATCGGGGATAAGTTTTATGTTTTTCTGGTATGGGTAAATTTCAAGATACTGTGCGGCATACAAGCAGTTGTCAAAATGATAGTCCTCGGTAAGGAAAATTCTTGCAACACCATTTCCGCGAGCCATGGCGGTGTCGATGGTGGCAATGGCGGTGGTTGGAGTAAGGCCGTTGCGGCCATCGCTACCGTTGAGGGCATCCACATAATAAGTATTGGCTATATCGCTGGTAGCACGGTTGAAGAAACTGTAGCTGCCGGTATCGCCAGAATAGTAGGAGCAGGATTGTACCACCAAATAATATGTTGTCGACGGCGACACTCTGGTGTACAACCTGCCAGGACCTGTGTAACTGTAGGTATAGGAGCGGGCAATTTCATTGAAGTTCGCGTCAAGCAAAATCACGTAATTACCACCTTGGATTGTACTATATAGCATGTTGTTGTCGAAATAATTGACATTGGCACCTGTTTGGATGCGGTAGCCTTTGGCATGGTAGAGATTTCCCACTCGTGAGGCACGAGGTCCAATACCGCCGCTCGTAGCAATGAGTATGTAAGAATCTGCATCAACGATGGAGTCGGTTATGGTGTCGCCCAAGTTTATGTTCCGATAACTCAAAGTGGGATACGAGCAAACTGAAATTGTATCGATGGCAATGGCAAATGTATCTGAAAGACTTGTTTCGGTCTCATAATCGTTAGTGGAATATGCCACAATGCGGTATGTTCCGGCTTGAGGCAATGGAATCACCTTAGAATCTCCTCTACCACTGTAATACGGCAAGGAGTTATAGTTGTTGTCGAGAACCACTACCGAACGATTATTTCCATAAATGGATACTTTCATATTGCACTGAGGGGCCTGAATGGTATAGCCTTTGGCATAATTTCCTTGGATTTGATCGCTCATTTCGGCAAGAATCTGACTGTTGGACCCGAGTGTATCGGTAAACGTGGTACTAAAAGCCCTGGAGGTATAGTTAAGACCGCTGTAATCCACAGCGTTAATAGCATTTATAGTAAGAGAATAATTCTCGTTAATGCTAGATAAATCATTGTCATACGATGCGGCTATAATAAAGTATTGCCCAGGCTGAAGGGCATATACTACACGGCTGCCATAATATGAACCGTTATAGTCGTCGTTGTAAGTGACTACGCTAAAACTGCTGTCCAGCAGATATAGGAAGCAGTCCCAGCCGCCCGAAAGCATCTTGATGTTGAGAGCCGTGGGGCTTGTTATGTTTATGGCATAACCTTTTGCCCATTGACCCCTACGGAGATAGCTGTTATTGTCATCCTTAATTATTTTGCAATTAGAATGGCTTGAATTAAGGGTGTCCTGAATACTGATTGGCAGATTGCCCTCGTTGAGATACCTGTAGTTAAAATTTCTCACATAGGCCGAATCGCTGCTGCTTTGCGCCTTTACGGAGACTATACCTACAAGGCACACAATTGCGAAAAATGATAATAACTTCTTCATTTTGAATATGTTTTGGTTAATAATTCTTTGTTTTACGTCGTGCAAATATAATGTTTTTTTTGTTTTGTTTGGAATTTTTAACGTTTTTCCGTTATTTTTTCTCGCCACAACCAATAAAAAAAGAGACGCACAACATAAAAAAACGCACTACATAAAAAAAAGAGACGCACGACCGTGCGTCTCTCAAATTATTAATTCTTAACTCTTATTGTAAAAGTTCACAAGGTTGTTGTTAGGCATTTGCCCTAGGGTTGGGAAATTCC